>SCUQ01000294.1 GCA_004297635.1 Rhizorhabdus sp.
TGATCGGCAAGGACGGCAGGATCGCCAAAATCTGGCGCAAGGTGAAGGTCAAGGGCCATGCCGAGGCGGTGCTGGCCGCGGCGCAGGCGCTGTAAGGCCCGGGGCTAGGCGATCCGGCCGCGCTTGAACCAGAAGCTCCACACCGCCAGGCTTCCGAGCAGGGTGAGCGCAAGACCTGACAAGGTCATCAGCAGCTTGTAGCCCAGCCCGCCGACCTTCGCGGCGTGCAGCGGATAGAGCATGTTGAAGCCCTGCACCTGCCCGCCATGTGCTCGCGCATCGCTGTCACCGACCAGCCTGCCGTCATCGGCAGCGAACCAGAGCATGGTGCGGCCGTTGGGCAGCCATTCCTCGGGCTGGCGCATCCGCACCGTGATCAGCCCGCTGTCCTTGCGCGGCAGGGCGATCAGGCGCAATTCCGCCTGCGGAAAGCGGGCATGCGCGGCGCGGACGATATTGGCCCAGTCGATATCGTCCGACAGCTTCACGCCGATCGGCGCGGGCGGCTTGAGCGCCTGGGCGATCGCCGCCGGGGCGCCCGGCCCCAATATCAGCACGGCGACGGGGCGGAAGATCATCACCGTGCCGGTGTAGATCGACAGCAGCAGCAGCGGCGCCATCACGATGCCGAGATCGCGATGGTGGCGGACGATCGCGGGCCGGCTCAGACGGCGCGGCCAGAGGCGGAAAGCGAAGGTCCGCCGCGTCCGCCACCACAGGATCGCGCCCGAGACGACGAAAAACAGCCCGGCGCAGCCCGCTATCCCGATCACCCACTCGCCGACGTCGCCGGCGAACAGATGGTGGTGGAAATCGAACAGCCACAATTCGGGCCGTTCCCACTGGCTGGACCAGCGGGTGACGATCGCGCCCGACTGGTCGGCATAGGCTCCGGCTCCCTTGGGAAAGGACAGGCGCAGCAGCCCGAAGCCGTCGCTGGCATAAAGGATGCTGTCGGGCCGCGCCGCCGGATCGGACATCAGCCGCGCGGTTGCCGCCGCGAGCGCCTCGCTGCCGGCGATCCGTGCGTCGGCGGCGTGCGGGACGCCGATCCAGCCATCGCGATGAACCAATATGGTCCCGCTCAGCCCGAGCAGCGCGAGCACGAGGCCGAGCAGGCCGCCGATCCAGCGATGAAATGTGCCGAGCAAGGTCAGAAGCGATAATCCCAGCTGAGCGTGAAGGTCCGCCCGCGCCCGGCGAAGTTGGAGAAGGGATCGGTCGCGAGCCGGGTGTCACTATTGTAATCGATATATTGGGTATCGAAGAGATTCTGCACCGCCAGGGTCAGCCCGCCGAGGCTGCCGCTCTGGTATCGGATGCTGGCATCGGTCACATTATAGCCCCCGAAATTATTGCGCCGATCCAGCGGCGCGCGCGGCGGATCGTTGCGGAAGGTGCGGCTCAGATAATAGCTGGTCTGCACGCGGGCCGCGATCGGACCGCGATCGAAGCTCGCGCCGAGGTTGAGGCGGTCGGGGGAGATGTTGACGCCATCGAGATCGGTATCGACCTTGCCATCGGGGATGACGTCTGAATCGAACCGGCCCTTGATATGGGCATAGCCGACGTTCACCTTCAGCCCGTCGATCGGCAGCGCCACCGTCGCGGCGACCTCAAGCCCCTCGATCTCGACCCGCTGGCGCTGGACGTCGAAGACGAGCAGCGCATTCTGGATCAGGAGCTGGCCCTTGTCGCTCGACGACCAGAAATAGGTGACGCTGGCGTCGAGCGGGCCGCGCTTCACCTCCAGGCCAAGCTCACGATTGTTCGAAATGATCGGGCTGATGTCGAGGAAGGTGTCGATGTCCACGCCCGGCGTCCCGATCGC
>SCUQ01000295.1 GCA_004297635.1 Rhizorhabdus sp.
CGCGACGCGGCGATCGCCTGGCTCAAGGCGCGGCCCGAGGTCAAGGAGATCCATACCCGCGCCGAGATCGAGGCCGCGACCGTACCCGCCGGAGCGACCGCCGACAAACTGACCATGCTACAGCGGATGAACGAGAGCTACGACAAGGACCGATCTGCCGACATCGCGGTGGTGTTCGGCGAGCGGACCAGCTTCGGCGTGCCCGCCAAGATCGGCGACACCGTCGCCGGCCATGGCAGCATCTGGGACCATGACCGGCAGGTGCCGATCCTGTTCTGGTGGCCGGGCGCGCCGAGCGAGACACGCCCCGCCCCCGCCGAGACGGTCGACATAGCGCCGACCCTGGCGGCGGCTGCGGGCATCATGCCGCCGGTGCCGGTCGACGGCCAGTGCCTCGACCTGGGCGGCATCTGCACGAAGTGACCGGAACCGCCGGATGGCGAAGAAGAAGGTCTATCTGACCGCCACCCTGCCCGACGGGGTTGTGAAGACGATCGGCCCGACCGCGATCGACTTCACCCATTATTGGCGGGTGGTGGCGGTGCTGGCCAACGGCAGGACCGAGGTCTTCTGGGGCCACGCCAAGTCGCTGCGCGAAGCCACCGGCAAGAAGACCGCACTGGCCGAAGCCGCCGCACAGCGCGGCTGGGCGTCGCACAGTTTCGATGTGGTTGAGCTGGTCAGAACTACACGGGCGGAATCCTGAGGATATTCGCCGCAGCAGGGCATCACCCAAAGCACCGCAACACATTGCGGTATGAATGGCGAGACAGTGTCATCCCTCAGAGGTACTTTTCCCGGAAGCGCATCACATAATAGCGCAGCCGTCCGGTGACCTTGTTGGCCCAAGTCTGCTTCTCGGGCCTCACAGCCAGATGCGTCTCGATGCGCTCGCTGGTCAGGTTGCGCAGAATCGTCTTGGCGCTGCCGCTCCAGTCGGCCAGCAGCGCGGTCGGCCAGCTCGCCGCCTCGACCTGACGGGCGTCGTTGTCGACGATGGTCAGCCCTTTCGAGCTGTTGCGCTGTCCTTCCGCCGCCACCGCGATAAAGGCGGCGTGGTTCTCCTTGTCGGCACCCTGGACGAAGATGTTGCGCGCGATCCGGCCGGTGGCGCCTTCGGACAGGTCGATCATGTAATTGGTGGTACGGCCGTCGCTGTCGTCGAAGCTGCTGTCGGTCACCTCGATCTTCGCCGCGCGGCTCTTCACATAATGGCCGCCGGTGCCCTTTTCGAACCGGCTGCGGCGGACGGTGACGGATCGATAGGCGCTGAGATAGACCGAATGGGCGCAGGCCAGGCCGCGATCGCAGCGGCCGAGGCCCCTGAAGGTCGAGCGGTCGATGACGATGTCCGAGCGGGGATCGTCGCCCCCGCCGAGGATGCCCTGCTCCGAATTTCTGAAGAGGCTGTTCGTGACGGTGAGAGGCCCCCGCTCGATGCGGATTCCGGCGCCATTGCCATCCCCGACCCGGAGATTTTCGAACAGCAGTCCATCGACCACGGCACCGCGCCCGCGTAGCACCAGCACCGCCTTGCCCTCGCAGATGCCGCCATCGAAGATCGCGGTGAGCGGCCGTTCGGCGCGATAGGTGATCCTGCCCTTCTCCTGCACTGCGCAATCCTTGTAGCGGCCGGGGGCGACGAGGATCGTGCCCGCGCCGTCGCCGATTGCGAATACCGCATCCATGAGATGGGGATAGGACTGGCCGGTTTCCTGCACGGTGAAGGGTGCGGCCGAGAGGGGGGCGGCGAAAACCGCAAGCAGGGCAAGCAACAAGCGCATCCGGCCTTCTAGCATGGAAGGCCTGAGCAATTTCTTATCGTCATGCTGAACTTGTTTCAGCATCCACCCATCATCCGCGCTCGCTCTCCAGTGGCACGGTGGATGCTGAAACAAGTTCAGCATGACGGCAAGGTTCAGTCGAGGTTCGGGCGCAGCCAGCGTTCCGCCGTCTGCGCGTCGACGCCGCGCCGGGCGGTATAATCCTCCAGCTGGTCGCGCCCGATCCGGGCGACGCCGAAATAGGCCGCCTCGGGATGACCGAAATAGAAGCCCGAGACCGCCGCGGTCGGCAGCATCGCGAAGCTTTCGGTCAGGGTGATGCCGGTGCTCTCGCCGGCCTTCAGCATATCGAACAGGATCGGCTTGTGGCTGTGATCGGGGCAGGCCGGATAGCCGGGCGCAGGCCGGATGCCGCGATACTGCTCCTTGATCAGCGCCTCGTTGGTCAGCTGCTCCCCCTCGGCATAGCCCCACAGCGTCGTGCGGACATGAAGATGGAGCCGTTCGGCAAAGGCTTCGGCGAGGCGATCGGCGAGCGCCTTGAGCAGGATGTCGCGATAATCGTCATGGTCCGCCTTGAACCGCGCGATGTGCGGTTCGATGCCGTGGATGCCGACCGCGAAGCCGCCGAACCAGTCATCCTGCCGGTCGATGAAGTCGGCCAGGCACATATTGGCGCGCCCCTCCCGCTTCTTGATCTGCTGGCGCAGGAAGGCGAGCCGGACCTCGCCCGCCTCGGTCTGGACCAGTATATCGTCCCCGTCCGAATGCGCCGGCCACAGTGCGGCGACGCCCTTCGCGGTCAGCCATTTCTCGGCGATGATCTGATCCAGCATCTTCTGCGCGTCCTCGAACAGGCCGCGCGCGCTTTCGCCGACGATTGCGTCCTGAAGGATCGCCGGATAATTGCCGGCCAGCTCCCAGGCGCGGAAGAAGGGCGTCCAGTCGATCAGTTCGCGCAGATCCTCCAGCGGCCAGTCGGCAAAGACATGGCGGCCGGGCTGCTTCGGCGCCTCGGGCTTCAGCGCGAAATCGGCGACGAAGGCGTTGGCGCGCGCCTCCTCCAAGGTCGCCAGCTCATTCTGGCCCTTGTTCGCCCGCGCCTGCCGGACCGCCTCATAATCGGCGGCGGTCTTCGCGACGAAATCGTCGCGCTGCGTGTCCGACAACAGGGTCGATGCGACGCCGACCGCGCGGCTGGCGTCGAGTACATGGACGACCGGTCCGGCATAAGCGGGTGCGATGCGCAGCGCGGTATGGACCTTCGACGTGGTCGCCCCGCCGATCAG
>SCUQ01000296.1 GCA_004297635.1 Rhizorhabdus sp.
GCTCTTCCGATCTCGCCCGCCTGCCGTTGCAACGGACAATCCGCTCAATGCCCGCCCGTTGACCGGTCGTCAGTTGGTCGTCCTCATCCTCGTGATCTCGCTCGCCGCGCTCGACGGCTTCGACACCTTGTCGATGGCGTTCGTAGCACCCGTCTTGAGCCACCAGTGGGGGCTGGGGAAGGGGGTGATCGGCCTGCTGCTGTCGAGCGGGCTTGTCGGCATGGCGATCGGTTCGCTCGCCTTGGCGCCGCTGGCCGACAAGATCGGGCGCAAGCCCCTGCTGCTCGCCAGCCTGACGCTGATGTCCGCCGGCTCGGCGATGTCGTCGATCGCATCCGGCGTCACCGTCCTGGCTGCGTCGCGGATCGCAACCGGTATCGGCATCGGCACGATGATCGTGTTGACGACACTCCTGTCGTCGGAATTCTCGAACGCACGTCGTCGTCCGCTGGTGATCGCGGCGGTCGCGACGGTTGGCCTGCCGCTGGGCGGCGTGCTTGGCGGCTTGGCGTCTTCCTTTCTGCTGCGCGTCTCGGGCTGGCCATCGGTTTTCCTGAGCGGGGCGATCGTCGGCGCACTTATGCTTCCGATCTTGGCGGCCCTCTTACCCGAGTCTCCTGCCTTCCTGGCGGCACGGCGATCCGACGGCGCCCTGGCCCGGCTGAACGCCGTACTGCTCCGGCTCGGCCACCCTGCCGTCGCTCAGCAGCCGGACGAGCCGGACCATCGGCGCAGCCATTATCGCGAACTCTTCGCTCCCGACGTCCGGTCGACAACCCTGCGTCTCGTGGTGGTAAACGTGCTCATAGCGACCGCCGCTTATTACGTCGCCAACTGGCTGCCCCAAATCGTTTCCGACGCGGGCCTTACTCCGGCGGCCGGCAGCTTCGTTTCGGCGACCTCGACTCTTATCGGCCTGACGGGTGGCGCGGTCATGGGGTTGTTGGCCGGTCGCTATCCCTCGACGCGTCTGGCCATGCTGTCGATGGCCGGCATGGCCGCGGGGATCGCAGCGATAGGGTTCGTTCCGGCGAGCCTGGCGATGTTCGTCGCCGCCGGTGCCGGCTATTATTTCTTTCAGTCGGGAACGACGGGCATTTTCTACGGGATCGTCGCGACGAGTTTTCAGCCGCTCGTCCGGGCCTCGGGGATCGGTTTGGTAATGGGGATTGGCCGGATTACCAGCGCGATCGCGCCCGCGATAGCGGGGTGGATGTTCGCATCGGGCGCCACCCGCGGAGAAGTTTCCTTCATCTTCGCGCTGGGGCCGATGACAGCCGCGGCGTTGATGTTACGGACGCGCTCGAAACCCGCAAAGAGTTGAGCTGTCGATGATATCCGTGCCCGCAAAGGTCAGGTTGCAGGGAACGGCTTCCCGATATCCAGCAACGAGCGGTCAGCGTCACGCAGCACCCTGCAGCCGGTGAGGGTCATCGCGACGCGCAACTCGGCCTTCAGCGCCTGCAGCATCGCGGCGACGTTGCTTTCGCCGCCCGCTGCCAGCGCGAAGGCCCATGCGCGGCCGAGCAGACAGCCATCGGCACCGGCGGCGAGCGCCTTCAATATGTCCAGACCAGATCGAAGGCCGCCGTCAACGAACACCGGCCCCCGGCCTCCCACCGCATCCACCACCCTTGGCAATACCTCGCTGCTGGCCGCTACGCTGTCCAGTTGCCGGCCGCCATGGTTGGAAACCACTACGCCGTCTGCGCCTGCATCGAAGGCCGCAACCGCGTCCTCGGTGCACAACACGCCTTTGATGAGGATCTTGCCGGGCCAACGCGAACGGACCCAGTCCAAATCGCCCCAATTGGTGCTGCAGTCGAAATTTTCGCGGATCCAGCGCCAGTAGTCGCCCAGCCCCGTTCTGCCGGGCATCGCTGCCGCGAAATTCCCGAAGCCGTGCGGCCGTCCGCGCAGATAGACGTCCCACAACCAGCCCGGACGGCCAATCCCCTGCCACGCCTGCCGCACAAAGCCGCCAGGCCCCGTGTCGTACAACCCGGACCGCCCATCGCGATGGCGGATACCCGGCAGTGGCATATCGACCGTGAACACCATTGTCCGGGCGCCCACCGCCAATACCCGGTCGATCAGATCACCCATATAGGCGCGGTCGCGGATCATGTAGAGTTGGAACCAGGGTGCCGTTCCGCTTTTACGACAGACCTCCTCATAGTCGCAGACCGACACGGCCGACAGACAGAAAGGCACGCCCTCGCTCGCCGCGGCGCGGGCGGCCTGGACTTCGCCGCGCCGCGCGTACATTCCCGCGAAACCGACCGGTCCCAGCGCGACGGGGATCGATGCCGTCCCCCCGGCCATGTCGGCGGTCAGGTCGAGCTTGGACATGTCGCGCATCACGCGCTGCATCAGACGAAGCTTGCCCCAGCCGGCCGGGTTGGCAGCCAGGGTGCGCTCATCGAAGGCGCCACTGTCGATATATTCGAACAGCATGTGCGGTAGGCGGCGGCGCGCGGCCGCACGCGCATCCTGATAGGTCCATGCCACGGCCAAATCCCATTTCCGACGAATATGCGCGTGTCCTATTCGAAGGAGACGGCTTGATTACCCTTCAGATTCAGCATGGCACGGGTCTGCTCGGGCGTGGCCGGCGTCAGACCGAGTTCGCCCAGGATGGCGACGATCTTTCGCACCTGATCGGCGTTGCTCTCCGCCAGCTTCCCAGCACCGATCCAAAGCGAATCCTCCAGGCCGACCCGAACATTGCCGCCCATCGTCGCGGCCATGGTCGCTATCGGCATCTGGTTTCGCCCGGCACCCAGCACTGACCAATGATAATCGTCGCCGAACAACCGGTCAGCCGTGCGTTTCATGTGCTGCACATCTTCCGGATGTCCACCGATCCC
>SCUQ01000297.1 GCA_004297635.1 Rhizorhabdus sp.
TCACCAATTTCCCGCTGATGCTCGCCGGACAGATCGGCTTCGCCTTTCTGGACGAGGGCGAGACCCCTTCGGTCGAGGTCTGGAAAGTGATGGGGGACGAGGTGATCTTCGTCGCCAGCCCGGAACGTCCCGAAGCGCTGGTCAACATGCTGCTCGCACTGTTCCGCACGATGAACGCCTATGAGGAGCGCTATCTCGAAGACCTGCCGCTGCGCCTGAAGGGTACCGCCTGGCTCGCCGATTTCGGCGGCCGCAACATCGAGCTGGAGATACCCGAGCTGTCGGGCGGCGAAGGCGTCCGCGCGATCGACTTCATCGGCCCCGATCTGGACCTGGGCTTCCGCGTCACCAAATTCGCGCGCCCCGCCTGCCTCGCCTTGTCCTTCGATGTCGCGGACCTCGTGATCGCGGCGGACAATGCCGGGGAGGCTGCGCTGCACCTGATCGGCGCCGAGGAACTGAAAGGCGTGATGTTCGGCCGCCCCTATCCGATCATCTGGATGCTGGAGGCCGGCACCGATTTCAACTTCATGCCCTGGGAAATCGAACAATGCCCGCACATGGCGAAGGCCGCGACGATGCCGCCGTCGCCGGTCTCCGACATCGAGCGCGCGATCGGCAATATGCGGCTCTACCTGCGCAAGATGCACGGCGTCGACAGGCCGAGGCTGAAACTGGGCAATAGCGGCTGATCGCCGAAGCAGCAGGCATGTCTGGTGGCGCGGCGGGCCGACGATCAGTCCGGCAGCACCCCGGACCCAAGGATGCGCGCCTCGCGCACATAGCCGAACTCGCCCCCCGACCATGACCGGCCATCGGGATAGCGCAGCTCGATTCCGACAAGATCGTCCTCGTCCGCCAGACGCATGTTGACGCCCATCTGGCTGTTTCCGAACATGGCCACCGCGCTCGCCGTGAGCGTGAAATGGGTGGTCGATCCACAGGAGCCGCAGAACTGGATTTCGGCGGCCGGCGCGTCCTTGTCCTTCCGGCTATAGCGGTTCGCCTGACCCTCCACCGTCACGTCGGACGGATGGAAATAGGCCCAGTCCGCGCCCGTCTTGCTGCACAGCGAGCAATTGCACGCATGGATGAAGTCGGGGCGCTTCGCGACGGCGATGCGGATCTGGCCGCAATGACAGGACAGCTTCAGCATCGCCGCCCCCTATCATGGCGGCGGCCCGTTCGACAGCCATCAAGGCGCCATTCCGCGGCGTGCCGGCGATCAACCCCGATACTGCACCACCAGGATCGCGATATCGTCGAACTGGGGGGCCGTCCCGACGAACAGGCCGACCCGATCGGACAGGCCCGTCGTGATCGATTGCGCGCTATGGCCGTGCGCCAGTTCGGCCAACGCGGCGCTGATCCGCTCGACCGAGAACAGCTCCTCGTCGGCGGCGGTCGCCTCGGACACGCCATCGGTGAACAGCACCAGCGAATCGCCCGGCTCCAGCCGCACGGCGGCGCTTTCGAAATCGACGTCGTCGAACACGCCCAGCGCCATGCCCTCGGGCTTCGCCAGCCGGCTGACGCTGCCGTCGGCGCGGACCAGGAACGGCGCCTCATGGCCAGCATCGCTATATTCGACATGCCCGTCGCGCAGGTCGATGATGCCGGCAAAGGCGGTGACGAACAGATTGGCGACATTGTCGCGCGCCAGCTCGCTGTTGACCCGCGCCATCAGCGCGGCGGCCGACGTCGACGTCATCGACGCCGCCTTGAACAGCGTGCTCGTCATCGCCATGAACAGCGCGGCGGGGACACCCTTGCCCGAAACGTCGCCGATCACGAAGAACATCCGGTTCTCGTCGATCATGCCATAATTATAGAGGTCGCCGCCCACTTCCTTGGCGGGATCGAGCAGCGCATGGATGTCGATCTCCGCCCGTTCGGGAAAGGCGGGGAATTGCCGCGGCAGCATGCCGAGCTGGATGTCGCGCGCCGCCGATAGCTCGCCCTCGACCCGCTCGCGCGCCACCGTCGCCGCTTCCATCTCGATCAGATAGCGCTGGAGCCGCGCGATCATTCCGGACATCGCTTCGGCCAGGCTGCCGACCTCGTCGGCGCGGGCGCCGCTGATCGCGCGCATTGCGTGCAGCTCCTCCTCGTTCGACTGGAAGCTGCGCTCCTCGATGCTGCGCGTATAGGATGTCAGCCGCACGAGCGGGCCGATGATGCGGCTGATCAGCAGCGATCCGACGATCATCGACAGCGCGAACATGGCCAGGCCGACGATGATCGATGTCCGCAGCGCCTGGTTCAGCCGCCGGTCGAGCGAGGCCAGCTCGACATCGGCACCGACCACATAGGTCCGCCCGTCATAGGCCTGGATCGGCATGTAGATCGACCGGAAGCTGCCGAAACTGTCCTCATAATCGTCGAAGCGGACGCGCTTGTCGGCGAAGCCCTGATAGAGCTTGGCCGGGGCGGTATCATAGCGTGTCCAGTAACGGACGGCGGTGCCCGCCTTCTCTTCCCGCGGCGTGGCGCTGGTGGAGACGGTGTAGATGCTTCGTCCGATCCGCATATAGGTATAGACATAGACCAGCCCCGCGCGATCGGCGAAGCGCGACAGGGTCTGCTGCAGACGATCGAATTCCGCCGGAGCGATCGAGTCCGGGCCATGGACGCGCGGGTGATAGTCCTCCGGCAATATCTCATGGACCGCATGCGCCGCCGTCCTCAGCTTGTTGTCGATGCCGGTGATGATCTCGCGCCGGTCGATCATATAGAGCAGGGTCGAATAGGCGACCGCCGCGACCAGATTCAGCAGGAACAACAGCAGCAGCAATTGCGGCCTCAGGCCGAAGCGGCGGCGGCGCTTTTCAGCCTCGTTCATGACATCTTGCCCCTTGCATCGGCCGGCGTTCGCCCCGAAAGCTCTATCGCATCACCGGACGGGCAGCGGTAGCCCCTACGGAAAGAAGGGGGTCGGGGTCTGAACCCTGGGATGCAGCGCTTCTTGAACCGACTGCTCCGGGTAAATCCCGGCGAATGGCCGAAACTGGCGCAGTTCGGCCTGTTCGGTTTCCTCCTGCAGATGGGATTGGGCATCGGCTTCTCGGCTGGTGACGCCGCCTTCCTCGCCCATGCCGGTGCCGATCGGCTGGCGCTGATCTTCATGATGACCCCGGTGGTGATGCTGCTCTACACGGCGGTCTTCTCCTATCTGCTCGTCCGCTTCTCGATCGAGCGGGTGATCGATGCGACGATCGCGCTGCTCGTCGTCGGGGGCCTGCTGTCCTGGGCCATCCTGGGCATGGCCCTGCCCGACGCCTGGGAGCTGCCGGTCTATTTCGGCCTGAAGCTCTATCTGGCGATGTGGTACATCGCGCTCTACTCGCTGTTCTGGAACTATATCGACGGCTATTTCACGATCCAGGACGGCAAGCGGCTCTTCCCGCTGCTCGCCGCGGCGATGGCGTTCGGGATGACCTGCGGCGGGCTGCTCGTCAGCCAGCTGGCCGGCACCGTTTCGCTGCGCGGCTTCTTCCTGATCTGGGCGGGGATCGCGGTCGTGACCCTGCCGGTCGCGCTGCTGGTCCGGCGGCGCTGGGCGCGGATCGCCGACAGCGAGGTCGACGAAAGCGGCGGCGGCAATGTCGCCGGCCAGATCCGCCAGGTGATGAAGACCTTCCGTACCTCGCGCTACACGCTGATCCTCACCTTCACCCTGTTCGTCACCCTGCTGATGACCAATCTCGCCGAGTTCCAATATTCGAGCGTCTTCCAGCAGGGCCGCAGCGAGGCGGAACTGGCGAGCCTGCTCGGCCGGCTCTACGCGGCGGCGAACATCTTCAACGTCTTCGTCTGCCTGTTCGTCTTCACCCGGCTGGTCGGCCGGATCGGCGTGCGCAACGTCGCGCTGATCATGCCGCTGGCCTATTTCACCGCCTTCGGCATCCTGTTCGTGACCGGCTCGTTCGAAGGCGCGCTCGCCGCCTTCTTCGCCTATCACGGCATCCTGACCTCGATCGAATATAACAACCAGAACCTGCTCTTCAACGCGGTCCCGTCCGAGACGAAGCGGCCGGTGCGCACCATCGTCGAGGGGCTGGCCGAGCCGCTCGCCAGCTTCGTCGCGGGCGGCTTCCTCTTCTACGCCGCCGAGCGCACCGATATCCGCGAACTATCGGGCATCGGCGTGATCCTCGGGGTGATGCTGCTGCTGGTCGTCATCGTGCTGCGCCAGCTCTATCCCACCGCGATGGCCCGCAACATGCAGGCGATGCTGCTCGATTTCGGCGCCCGTCGCCGGATCGCCCCCGCCGCCGCCGGCGACCCCGCGCCAGCGACCGCCGATCTGATCGCGCGCCTCCGCACCGCCCAGGGCGAGGAGCGCGATCGGCTGATCGCCCGGCTCCATGCGGGCCGCGACGTCGAAGCCCTGCCCGACATATTGACCTGTGCCGCGGGGCTCAGCCCGCAGGACCGGCACGCCATCGAGCATATGATCATCGACTGGGGCGATATCGCGATCCCCCGCCTGATGGCGGCGATGTCCGATGGCGCCCAATCCTATCGCGGCCGCTCGGTTGCCGCCCGCGCGCTCGCCCGGCTCTCCGCCCCGATTTTCGCCTGGCGGCTCGACGATATGGTCCGCGAGGAGCTGGGCCGCGCCGAGCCGCGCTTCGCGCTGGCCGAGGCGCTGGAAGCGGTGCCCGAGCCGACCCGCGCTACCCGTACCCTCGCCCGGCTCCAGCGGCAGCAGATTGCCCAGGCGACCGATTTCGCGATCGAACTGCTGGCGCTCGGCGGACGACTGCCGGACTATGATCTGCTGATCGTCTCGCTGCACTCGAACAACCCCAAGGTGCGCGCCAATGCGATCGAGGCGATCGAGAATGGCACCGACCGGCCGACCTTCCTGACGCTCAGGGCGCTGATCGAGGCGCGCCCGGCGACCGCGCCGCGTCCGGAGCAATTGCTCGCCATGCTCGGCGATCGGCTCGCGTCGCCCAGCACGGTCGAGCTGATCGCCGCCGCCCAGGCGATCCGCGATCTTGCCCCGCCCGAAGAGCGCGCCGCGCGTCTCCGCCCCGCGCTGCGCCCCGGTCTCCATGCGCTGGGCCGATCCACCATCGCGGCCTTGCTCGGCCTGCCTGGCAGCACCGCCGTCACGCTGATCGACAGGATCGACGGCATAGCCGGCATGCCGCAATTCGCGGCCGCCTCGATCGAGGTGCAGACCCGCCTCGCGCTTGCGCTGACCGGCACCCGGCCGGCCGACGACGCCGTCGCCGTGCACGTCGCGGGCGCGCCGCCGCTGTGGCTGGCCGCCGACATCATACGCGACCTCGCCGTCCGGCAGGTCGATCTCGCCCTGGCGATGTACCGGGCCAGGGACGATCGCGCCTATGCGGCCTGACGGTATCCCCATCCGGGCGCTGCTGCTCCGGGCCTTTCTGCCGGCGATCGCGATTGTCGCGATCGGGCTCGGCCTGCTCACCTATAACCGGCTCTACGATGCGATCCTCGACGGCTTCGACCGCAAGCTGATCGCCACCAGCGCATTGACGGGGGCACTGCTCGATCCGGTCGACCATGACCGGCTGATCGCCATCGCGCGCACCGAACCCGACACCGATATCGCCGAGCGCAGCCCCGAATATCGGCACGCGGTCCTGCCGATGCAGCGAATTCGCGGCGGGCTCGACATCACCTATCTCTATACCCAGATCCTCGGCGGATCGCAGGACATCATCTATGTGCTCGACGCGACCGTCGGCGAAGAACATTCGCGGATCGGATCGGAAGACGATCTCCCCGCCGAGACGCTGGCCGGGATCAGGCGCGTCCAGGCGAAGGATGTGATCCACCTCTCGCCGATCGAATTCCAGCAGCAATGGGGCCTGCTCAAGACCGCGGCGGCGCCGGTCCGCAATGCCGGCGGTCGGATCGTGGCGACGGCCGGTGCCGACGTGAACGTCTCGCTGATTCGGGTCGCGACCCAGAACGCGCTGTTCGCCAGCGTCGTGATCGGCATGGTCTCGTTGCTGGCCTGCACGCTCGTCACGCTGCTGATCGTGCGCAGGATCGCCCGCCCCCTCGACCGGCTCCGCCATGAAGCGCTCCGTATCGCCGGCGGCAACCATCGGCCGATCGCCCCCTTTCCCGCGCCGGCCGACATCGCCGGCCTGCAGACGGCCCTGTCGGACAGCTGCTCGACGCTGACCGGCCGGCTTGCCGACGCGCGGAGCGCCGCCGGGGCGGCCACGCTCTCCGCCAGCCTCGCCGCCTTCGATGCCGAACTGGCAAGGGCCGGCGCCGCGCCCCATCTCCATTTTGAAAGCGCCGCATCCGACAGCGGGGCGCTGCTCCGCCGCGCTGCCGCCGCCCGGCTCGCGGAGCGGATCATCGCCGATCCCACGCTTGCCGATCGGATCGAAGACGAGGGACCGCTGCTTGCCCTCGCGGACCGCGAACAGGCCGTGGCGGTGCGCGACGATGGCCGCCGCATCGTCATCGGACGCGGCGCATGATCGAGCGGTTGCGCCGGCTGCCTGGCTTCGACCGGCTGGACGATGCCGCGCTCGCGGTGATCCTCGCCCGCGCCACGGTTCGCCGCTTTGCCTCAGGCCAGCTCGTCCTCCCGGCGGGTGGCAGCGCCGACATGCTGCTCGCGCGCATCGGGGGGGCGCTTGTCGGCGTCAGCGGGAAGGCCGCGCCGCCGGTGTTCGATGCGCCGGGGCTGCTGTTCGGACTGGCGGTGGAGGAAGACTATCTGGCCGGCCCCGAAGGACTGGAGGCGATCGCCATCGCCAAGCCGCATGTCTTCACCATCGCCCGCGAGTTTCCCGAGTTCATCGTGTCGCTGATGGACGATGCGGGAACCGCCGCATGAGCGTGCGGATCATCATCGTCCTGCTGGCGCTCCCGCTGTTCCTGCTGCTTGCCGCGGCGAACAGCCTGTTGCTCTACCAGCAGGAGGTCGACGACGTGGAGCAGGGCCTGCGGGGCGAAGCGCTCGCGGCGGCGGTGACGGTCGCCGAATTCGCCCGTGGCATGGATGATCCCGTCGCGGAGCTGGCCCGGCCCGCCCGGCTCGCCGCGATCCGCGCCGCCGGCGCGAAGATTCCGGGGCTCGACGCCCTCTACCTCGCCGCACCCGACGGCCGCATTCTCAACCTGCTCGATCGGCCCGCGATCGTCCGATACAGCCTCAAGGCGCCTGAGCGACCGATCATCGTCGGCGACTGGCACGACGATGCGCGCCAACCGCTGATCGCTGCGCGTGCGCCCGCCGGCCGGGGTTATGTGGCTGTCGCGGATATCGATGCGACGCCGCTCACCCGGCGCGCCTTCCATCTGAAGCGGCTGTCGGCCGCGCTGATCGCCGGTTCGGCGGCCCTGGCGATCCTGCTCGGGCTGGTCGTCGCCACGCGTGTGACGCGCGAATTCCGCCGGACGCGGTCGATCATCGCATCGCATGGCGGCGACGTGCCCGGCGAGGCACTCGGCATCCGTGAGGTGCGCGACCTAGCCGATGCCATCGGCCTGATCGACAAGAGCGTGACCGCCGAGCAGGCCCGGCTGGACGACGGGAGCGAACCGGATCTCGCCGCCGCCATTGCCTCGCTGCGCGAGCAACATTTCCCCGACATCTCGGAAAGCCGCGACGGTATCGAACTGTCGATCCGTTCGCTGCCGAGGGCTGCGGCCGGCGCTTTTCACCTCCATCGGATCGAGGACGGCCGCTGCACCGTCATCCTGGGAATGGTGGACGGCGCCCCGGCCGAAGCCCTGGCCTCGGCCATCGCGATGCGGGATTATGTCATGGCGGGCGCAGCCGGAGATTTCGAGACGCGGCTGGAGCTGGCCGCGCTGGCCTTCGGCGCGGAGTGGACGAAGACGACTGTCACCGGCGCGCAGCCGATGGCCGTCGCGTTACGGGACGAGGCCGGCGCGATCGGCGCCTATCTGGGCCATGTCCCCGATCTCGATCCCGACAGCCTCACGGCCGATCTCGCGATTCTCTATCCCGATGCCGGTATCGTCGCGGCGGCGCGGCCGATCCCGCGGGGATGAGGTTCAGCCCAGTTTCGCCAGTGCCGCCTCGACATCGGGCTCGATCGTGAAGATCTTCGAGAAACCGCTGATATCGAACACTTCGCGCACCGCCGGCGCCACCCCGGTGATCGTCAGGCTGTGGCCGGCCGCCTTGGCCGCCTTGGCGCCGATCAGCAAAACGCGCAGCCCCGCCGAACTGACATAGGGGACATTGCCGAGGTCCAGCACCACCGCGCCGTTCTCCTTGACGCGGGCCGGCAGTACCGCCTCGAGCGCGCCTGCCGTGCTGCTGTCGAGCCGCCCGGCCGCCGAAATCACGAGCGCGCCGTCTCGGCTATTTTCGCTGATGTCCATCTGGTCTAGAATCCGATCCGGGCCGCCTGTTCGGCATAGCTGCATATCAGGAGTGGATGTCCATTTTCCACACGATTATCGCCGAAGCGGTTCCGGGCGGCACGATGGGGCCGGACGGTGAAGCATGACCGCCGCTAGCTTCACGCGCCGGCAACGCGCGACCGAGGCCGACCTTCCGGCCCTGATAGGCGCGATCGAGGACTGGCTGGAGCACGCCGGCGTTCCGCCCGCAGACGTCGCGCGGCTGATGATCGCCTTCGACGAGGTACTCAGCAATATCGCCCATCATGGCGGCGGCACCGTCGACCTGGCCATCACCAGCGACGCCGGCGCCGTGACCGCGGTGATCGCGGACGACGGCCCTCCGTTCGACCCGCTCGCCCTGCCCGCCCCCGACACCAGTCTTGGGATCGACGAGCGCGCGGTCGGCGGGCTCGGCATCCACCTCGTCCGGGAAATGATGGACGAGGTCCGCTACGCCTATGATCACGGGCGCAACATGCTGACATTCCGCAAGACTTTCTGAGCGTTTCGCGCTAGCCTGACCGCCTTGCGAAAGGGTTGCCGATGACATCTGCGCCGGAGTGGGCAACGGCACGGACCATGGACGACGAGGCGCTGGAGGTGCTCCGCATCGACGAGCGTCGCGGCCTTGGCGTGCGTGCGCGACGGGGCTTCGCGGCGGGCGAGGTCATGCATCGCTTCGCGGGTGTGGTCGGCGAGACGATCTGCCAGCACAGCCTTCAGGTCGATGCCGAGCGGCATATCAGCGGCACCCGCTATATCGGCTATCTCAGCCATGGCTGCGATCCCAACGCGCGGCTCGACATGGCCGGCTTCGCGCTGATCGCATTGCGCGCGATCGCCCCCGGCGAGATCGTGACGATCGACTATGCCGCGACCGAGGACCGCCTCCACCGCCAGTTCGCCTGCACCTGCGGCGCGGCCGTCTGTCGCGGCTGGATTCATGGCCGGGGCGAAGGCCCCGATGCCCGGGGCATGGCCTGGCGCGCGGATCATGATGTCGCCTGAATGGTGGACGCGCGATGACCTGCGGCGCGGCACCGACGGCAGGCTGATCTTCGCGGGCCACGATGTCGCGGCGCTGGCGGCGGAGCATGACCGTCCCCTCTTCCTCTACAATGGCGCCCGCATCCGCGCCAACGCCGCCCGGCTTCGCGCCGCCCTGGCCGTCTCGGGCTGCGCGCACCGGCTCTATTATGCGATGAAGTGCAACCGCTTCCCCCCGCTGCTCCGCATGCTGGCGGCCGAAGGCGGGATCGGCATCGACATCTGCTCGCCCGACGAGATGGATCTGGCCATCGCCTGCGGTTTCGCGCCCGGCGACATCAGCTTCACCGGCACCGCCGTGGCCCCGCGCGATCTCGATCGGCTGCTCGCCCGCCCCGATCTCCACATCAACTGCGACTCGCTCGCCCAGATCCGGATGATCGGCGAGCGCACGCCGGGCCGGACGATCGGCATCCGGGTCAATCCCGGCCTCGGCACGGGCTATGGCGACAGCGCGCGGCTCACCTATGCCGGGGAACGCACCACCAAATTCGGTATCTATCGGGAACAATGGGCGGACGCGCTCGGTCTCGCCGCGCGCTATGGACTGACCGTCTCGACCATCCATTTCCATGTCGGCTGCGGCTATCTCTCGCAACAGCTGGACGCCTGGGACGCCGCGGTCGGCGAAGCCGCCAGCTTCCTCGCCGATCTTCCGCAGGCGACCACGGTGAACATCGGCGGCGGCCTGGGCCTGCCGCATCGCGCGGGCGAGCCACCGCTCGATCTCGCCCGCTGGTCGGCGATCATCGCGCGGCATTTCGGCGGACGCGGCCTCACCGTCGCCGTCGAGCCGGGCGACTATCTGGTCAAGGATGCCGGGCTGCTGCTGCTCTCGGTCGTGTGGGTCGAGCGCAAGCGCGACACGCTGTTCGTCGCGGTTGACGGCGGCTTCAACCTCCATCCCGAACCGGCCCATTACGATCTGCCGTGCGAGCCTGTCGCCTGCACCGTGCGGGAGCCGGACCCAAGCCGCTGGCACGCCGTCACGGTCGCCGGCAACATCAACGAGGCGCTCGACCTCTGGGCCGAGGACCATCCCATGCCGCCGCTGCGCGAAGGTGATCGGATCGCGCTGATCAATGCGGGCGGCTATGGTTCGGCGATGAGTTCGAACCACTGCATGCGCGGCGACTTCGTCGAACTGCTGATCTGATCTCCCTCCCCGCACGGGGAAGGCGGCGGCTATGCCCCGGCCTGCGCGGCCAGGAAGCGCGCCTCGATGTCGGCCATGTCGAGCGGCCTCGCCAGCAGAAAGCCCTGCAGCGCAGCGCAGCCGATACTGGTCAGGAACAGCCGCTGCTGCTCGGTCTCGACTCCCTCGGCGGTGGTCTCCAGCCCGCTGAGCCGGGCCAGGCCGACAATCGCCTGGATCACCGGGCTGCCGGGTTTGCCCGGCTGGATCGTCGACACGAAGCTCTGGTCGATCTTGACCCGATCGACCTCCAGCCCGGCGAGATGCTTGAACGAGGAATAGCCGGTGCCGAAATCGTCCAGCGCGATCCGCACGCCGACATCGCGCAGCCAGCCGAGGCTGCTGCGGCATTTCTCGCTGCTGTCGAGAAAACTGGTCTCGGTGATCTCCAGCTCGAGCCGGGCGGGCGAAAGCCGCGTGCGCTTCAGGATCGAGAACACCCGCTCGGCGAGCGCCGCGTTGCGAAGCTGCACCGCCGACAGGTTGACCGAGATCGTTCCGGTCGGCCAGCGCGCCGCGGCCAGGCAGGCCTGCTCCAGCACCCATTCGTTGAGTGTTTCGATCAGCCCGCATTCCTCGGCGATCGGGATGAACTGATCGGGCAGCATCGTTCCGCGATCGGCATGCTGCCAGCGGATCAGCGCCTCCGCGCCGATCAGTGCGCCCGTTCGGGCCTCGAAATAGGGCTGGTAGACGATATCCAGCCCTTCGCCGGTGCGCATCGCCTCGCGCAGATCGGCCTCGATCCCGTTGCGGTCGCGGACCCGCTCTCCCATCGCGGCGGTGTAGAAGGCATGGCGACGGCGCCCGCCGCGCTTGGCTTCGTACAGCGCGATGTCGGCGGCCCGCACCAGATCGACCGGGCTGCCCGCATCCCGCGGCGCCACCGCGATGCCGATGCTCGCACCGATCAGCACCTCGCCATCGCCCAGGTCAATAGGGCGGGCCAGCGCGCGATGGATGCCACGGGCCAGCGTCTCGGCCGATGTCGCCGCCGGATCGCCGAAATGGATGATCGCGAACTCGTCGCCGCCCAGTCGGGCGACCACGTCATCGGGCGCGATATCCGACAGGATGCGGGACAGCGCGCAGATCAGCTGGTCGCCGGTCGGGTGCCCGAAATGATCGTTGACGTTCTTGAAGTGATCGAGATCGACATAGAGCAGCGCGAGCGATCGGCCGCCCTCCGCCACCCGCGCCAGCTCGATGCCGAGCCGCTTGTCGAACAGCGCGCGGTTGGCGAGGCTGGTCAGCGGATCATGGTCGGCCAGATGCTGGGCGCGCGACGTGGCGGCGCTGAGCTGGAGGGTGCTGAACCGTATGCGGCGCAGCAGCCATGTGACGATCGCGAACACGATGATGAGCGAGGCACCCAGCGCGGGGGCGACCTGACCGAGCATCGCCGTGCCGGGCAGGAAGGGCTCCCACACGAAATAGCCGAGCAGCGAGCCGCTGCGCGTACGCAGGGCAACGCGGCTCAGCCCCGGATCGTCGGGCAGCTTCGCTGCGAAGCGCCCGCCGCCCAGCTCATAGCGGCCGGCGATATCCGCAATGAAACTGCCGTCGAGGTAGCGGATGCTGACATGGATATATTCGCTGCCAGGACGCTGCGGGCGCTCGCCGGTATCGGAAACGATCGGCTTGGCGCTGACGATGGCGGGATGGCCGTTGATCATGCCGAGGTCGATCGCCCCCGGCGTGAGCACGGCGCTGGCGCGGCGAATGGGCAGACCGTTGCGCATGCGGACGCGCAGCTCGGTCAGCAGAGGCTGAGCGGTGATGCGGACGAGCCGGGCGGCGCCGGCGATATCGTCGCGCCGGCCTTCCCGCATCGCGTAGATCAGCCGATCGTTCGGATCGACGATCATGATCTCGTCGTGGCCGTAATAGCTGTGAAACCAGATGCCGAGATTGTCATCGAGCCATCGGAGGTCGATCGGTCGCTTGCGCAGCTCGTCGACGCTGTCGTCCCAGACCGTCGCGGCCTCCTGATCATGGGCGATCGACCGGAAATTCTGTTCCAGCACCGTCGCGATCAGCTTCTGCTGGCGCGCGATCGACAGCTCGTCGGCCTTGCGGGCGGCGACCAGCATGAAGCCGGCGAGCAACGCCGCCATCAGCAGGACGATCACGACCGAGCGGATGATGATCTGCGGCACGAACGCTTCGTGCCGCTCGCTGGAGACGAGCGCGCCAAGGCGCCGGAGACGCTCCATCACCAAGACATCGGCTCGCAACGCAGCAACATTACCGGATCATCGTCCCCCTGCGGATCGATCTACTCCGAAAATTGCCCGAAAGCCACCGCCCAGCGCTGCCGGCTATCGCGGGCGCAACGCCTCGTCGATCGCCTGCGCTTCGCGATCGAACATCGCGGCCATCGCGGTCAGGCGGTCCCGCTCGGCCTGATCGTCCGCATTATGGGCCAGGAGACGGGCTTTGGCCGCTTCCCGGCGCAGTCGCGCCGCAGATCCGTTGGAGGCATCGGCCATGGCGATCAGGCGGCCTTCTCAAAGATTTCGTCGAAGAATGCCAGCATCTCCGCCCAGGAGCGCCGATCGGCGGCGGCGTCATAGCGGGCGAATTCGGGCATGCCCATCGCATCCGCATCGGGGTTCGTATAGCTGTGAACGACGCCGCCATAGAGGTGCATCCGCCAGTCGACGCCGGCGGCCCGCATCTCGGCCTCGAAACCGGCGCGCATCTCGGGCGGAATGCCCGGATCGTCGGCGCCCAGCAGCACCAGGATCTTCGCCCGGATATTCGCGGCGTCCTCGGGCCGCTTGGTCCGCAGCCCGCTGTGGAAACCGACGACGGCGGCGATCGGATTGCCGTCCCGCGCCAGTTCCAGCGACATGGTGCCGCCGAAGCAGAAACCGATCGAGGCGATCCGCGCCGCATCCACCCCCGGCTGCGCCAGCAGCGCATCGAGCCCGCCCTTCGCCCGGGCCCGGACCCGCTCGGGCGCCTCGAACAGGGCGCCCAGCTCGGCCATCATCGCATTGCGGTCGGTCATGATCCGGCCCTGGCCATGAAGATCGCAGGCAAGTGCCGCATAGCCGAGCTCGGCCAATTTCCTGGCCTTGCCCTTGGCATGGTCGCCCAGGCCGAATGCTTCGGGGAAAACGAGCACGCCGGGGCGCGAACCCGCACGGCTGTCGTCGACATAGAGATGGCTCTCCATGACGAGGCCGTCGGCTTCGTAGCTCAGAATATCGCCGCGCATGATTCTCC
>SCUQ01000298.1 GCA_004297635.1 Rhizorhabdus sp.
GCTCTTCCGATCTAGCTGCGGGCCGACGCGGCACGGGTCCGCTTCGAGGTCGAGGCGGCGGGCAAACGTGCGGTCAACGAGGCGGCCAACCTGCTATCTTCCGAGAATATCTCGCTTCATGCCAAGCTCGAACTGCTGAAGGTGCTGCCAGAAATCATCCGTGAGGCAGCCAAGCCAATGGAAGCGATCGATTCGATCAAGATCGTCCAGGTCGATGGGATCACGGGTGCCGGCACCGGCCATGGCGATGTCGCCAGCAGTGGAGGCGACACCAACCTCGCTCAGTCGGCGGTAGCCGCTGCATTGCGCTATCGGGCGCAGGCACCCGTCGTCGATGGGCTGATGAAGGAACTGGGCTTCGACGGCTCGACCCTCGATGCGCTGGTGGCCGGCGCTTCCGCCGAGAAGACCAAGGCAAAACCCGCAGCCAGCGAATAGGTAGCCGGTCTCTCCCGCCAAGGCGGGAGAGACCGACACACCCTATTTCCCCCGCAGATACACAACGGCCACCCACATCCAGCCGAGGATCATCGCCAGCCCGCCCAGCGGGGTAACGGCGCCCAGCCATTTCGGGCCGCCCAGCGCCATCGCGTAGAGCGTTCCCGCGAAGATGGCGGCGCCCAGCAGCAGCAGCCCCGCCGGCCCCCTGCCCCGCCCGATGACGACGAGGCCGGCCACGGCGTGGATCATCTGGTAATGCGCGCCGGTGGTCAGCCATTCGGCCGCCTTGCCGGTCGCGCCGTGCGATCCATAGGCGCCGGCGATCACCGCGATCGCGCCCGACAGGGCGAGCAGCGCCGCCAGCGGATCGCCGCCGGTTCCCGTGTGTGTCCGGCCTCCTGTCATGCCAGGTCATCCTCTTCGGGCGCGAGCTTCATGCGCCGGTCATGGTTGAACATCATATCGCGCCGCACGGTTATGTCGCCGGAGGCGATCTGCGCTTCCAGCCGCGATCCGTCGCGGCGGCGATACTCCGCCTCGATCGTGTCGACATTGGCAGGGCCAATTCCCAGCGATTCGAGCGCCTCGCGCCCCAGCAGCACCGCGGATTCGAACGTCTCGCGCACCGCACCGGTCAGGTCGAGATCGGCAAGTTCCATCATATGGCGCCGGTCATAGGCGCGCACCAATATGGCGGTATTGGGAAAGGCGTTGAGGATCGGCCGCAGCGCGCTCTTGCCGAGCCCGTCGCCATCGACGCAGAAGATGATCGCCCGCGCCTCCTCGGCGCCCGCTTGGCGGAGCAGGTCGATCCGCGTGCCGTCGCCATAATGGACGGTGACGTCGAATTTGCGGGCGACGTCGATCTGCTCGATCTTCCTGTCGATCAGGCTGACGCGGACACCGGCGGCCAGCAGCATCTGCGCCACCGTCTGGCCGAAGCGGCCATAGCCGACGATGATCGCCGCCGGACCCGAGCCGCCATCGGGGCCGGGCCGCTCCTCCTTCGAGGGCGGCGGGGTCAGGAAGCGGCTGGAGAACATCATCAGAAACGGCGTCGTCGCCATCGACAGTGTGACGATCGCTCCGAACAGGCTCGCCGCCTCGGGGCGGATCAGCAGCGCCTGGCTTGCCTGCGCGAACAGCACGAAGGCGAATTCGCCGCCCTGGCTGAGCAGCAGACCGAAGCCCAGCGCGCCGCGATTCGACACGCCGAACAGCCGCGCGACGCCGAACATGACGGCCGTCTTGGTCGCGATCACCGCCAGTGCCATCGCGATCACGAACAGCGGCCGCTCGGCGATGACATGGAGATCGAGCATCATGCCGACGGCGATGAAGAACAGGCCGAGCAGGATCGTGCGGAACGGCTCGACATCGGCTTCCAGCTCATGCCGATAGGGCGAGTCGGCGAGCATCACGCCCGCGACGAAGGCGCCCAGGGCGGTGGACAGGTGCAGGGCCTCCATCACCGCCGCGCTCGCCAGCACCGTGAACAGCCCCGCCGCGACGAACAGTTCGCGCTCGCCAAGATTGCCGATCAGGCGGAACAGCGGACTGAGGATGTAGCGCCCCGCCAGCACCAGTCCGACAACCGCAGCCACCGTATAGACCGCCAGCAGCCAGCCCGGCGGGGTGCCCGGCGGCGCGGGCGTGCGCGACAGCGCCGCGATGATCGTGATCAGCGGGATGAGCGACAGATCCTGGAACAGCAGCACCGAAAAGGCGCGCTCCCCCGACGGGGTGTTGAGCCGACCGGCCGAGCGCAGCATCGGCAGGACCTGAGCGGTCGAGGACAGCGCGAGCGGCAGGCCGAGCGCCATCGCCGCGGCAGCTGTGAAGCCGGTGCCGAAATAGATCACCGCGCTGATCGCAAGCCCGCACAGCACCACCTGGACCAGGCCGAGGCCGAAAATGTCGCGGCGCAGGCGCCACAGCCGGCTGGGATTGAGTTCGAGCCC
>SCUQ01000299.1 GCA_004297635.1 Rhizorhabdus sp.
GCCACAAGCTAGGCTTATGACGTACCGCTCAGGAACATCTTTGCAGCGAGGCATGCTCGGCCTATATTGGCCCTTCCCGATGGAGTGGGCCCTGAAGGTGTAGCCTATGTTCGATGGTCTGATTTCCTACCTCGATTCGATCAAGGCACGCGACCCCGCGCCGCGATCGCGCTGGGAGGTTCTGCTCTATCCGGGCGTTCTCGCCTTGGGGCTCCACCGGATCGCGCACTGGCTTTTCCAGGCCGAGCTCTATTTTCTCGCCCGCCTGATCAACCATATCTCGCGGATGCTGACCGCGATCGATATCCACCCCGGCGCGCAGATCGGCCGCAACTTCTTCATCGACCACGGTTTCGTCGTGATCGGCGAGACGGCAGTGATCGGCAACGACGTCACCATCTACCAGGGCGCGACGCTGGGCGGCACCAACCCGACCAACGGCCAGGGCGGCAAGCGCCACCCCACGATCGGCGACGGCGCGATCATCAGCCTGGGCGCGGCGATCCTGGGCCCGATCATGATCGGTGCCCGCGCGCGCATCGGCGCCAATGCCGTAGTGACCAAGGATGTTGCCGAGGGCCAGGTGATGGTCGGCATTCCGGCCCGGCCGATGCTGGTCGACGCCAAGGAATATCAGAAAGGCTTCGTGCCCTATGGCACGCCCTGCAGCGAGCGGTTCGACCCGCAGACGCAGCAGCTGGAAATCCTGCGCTGCGAGCTCGAAACGTTGCGCGGCAGGATCGGCAAGCTCATCGATGAACGCGATGCCGCCCGGAGCAAGCCTGGCGAGGATCGCGAAAGCGCGTAAGGTGCCGCCCTCTCGCCATCTTCCCGGCACCAGGACGGCTCCCTGAATGGGGACGGTATCCCCCTTTCCGGACAAACCCCTGCAGGTGGGGTTCGACCGGATCGAGTTGATGCGCATCCTTGATCTCTACGGCCGCATGGTCGCGGCCGGCCTGTGGCGCGATTATGCGATCGATCTGGGCCGCGACGCCGCCTGTTTCGCCGCCTTCCGCCGTACCGCCGAACGCCCCGAATATCGCATCGAGAAGCGCCCCGCGCTGCGCAACCGCCAGGGCATGTGGGCGCTGATCGGCGAAGGCGGCGCGATCCTCAAGCGCGGCCAGGAGCTGGGGCCGGTTCTGGCCCCCGTCGAGCGCCGCCTGATGAAGCTGGTCGTCCTTCGATAAGGTCTTCGCCTCCGCTCAGCCCTTCCTCGGGGATCGGCGGATCACATCTACCGCTCATCCAGAGGAGCCGCCGAGCCTGTCGAGGGGGCGTCTCGAAGGATCGACCACCGGCAGGCGCAGCGCGATATCCTCCGGCAACAGCCCGACGATGTGCCGGCGCGCCACCGTCCAGAAGGCCGAGAGCAGCAGAAGCGCCGAACCGATGATCAGCGCGGTGAGACCGAAGCCGAGGTCAACCGCGCCGCTCTGCTCGATCAGGCTCGACAGCGCATAAAGGACATAGGCCAGGGCCGAGACCATCAGGGCGCGGCGATCGATCGCCAGCGCTATAATGCCCAGCGCGATATAGATCAGGATGACGAATGCCGCCTTCGCGGGTGCGGCGCTACCGGAAAGCATGCCCATCATCGCGAAGATCGGATGGACGATCATCGGCGCCGCGAGCAGATGGAGCCAGAAGGCTACATCCGAGCGGCGGGTGGTGCGGGTGCGATCGCTGATGTCCCACCACATCGCCAGCGCGAAGACCGCAAGGCCCGCGATCAGCAGCAGCTTGAACAGATGGCCGCCGATAGCCGGTACCGCCGCCACGACCAGAGCCAGCGACAGAGCGGCCATGGCCGCCGTCCCCGCCGCAACGGTGATCGGCACCTGAAAGCGGCGCCAATGCAGCCAGACGCCACCAGCGGTGAGCGCGGCGGCCGTCGCGACGATCATCGCCACCAGCCGCTCCGGCTGACCGTTATCGACATCGAAGATGGTACCGAGCAGGATCGCGAAACCGGCGAACAACCCGCCGGCAAAGGCGAGCAGCAGGATGATGCTGGGGAGCGCCATGCGCCGTTCCCGCGTGAAATATTCCGCAAGCCCCCAGGCAGCGGCCGCGATCGCGAAGCCGATGAACGGCGATGGCCCCGGTTCGGGCGCGAACAGCCGGATCATGTTGCCCAGCCAGCCCATCGCGACCAGCATCAGCACCGCGGCGATCGAGACGAAGATGTCGTTGAAGCCGGTGAGCAGACGGAAGCTCTCCTCGTCGACCGCAGGGATCGCGCGCGCCACGGCGACATGCGCACGGAAGGCGGCAGCGGCCTCCCGGCTCAGCGCACCTGCCTCGACCGCGGCATCGATATCGCTCTCGCTGTACATCGGCATGTCTCTCCTGGGGTTCAGGCGGAGACTATCACTGCTGTATTATAATAACAATACACTATGGGAGAGCTTAGAGAGCACCCTCGCTGTCGAGCGCGTAACCCGCCGAACGCACCGTCCGAATCACGTCCGGCGCATCCTCCAGATTGATCGCCTTGCGAAGACGGCGAATATGCACGTCGACGGTGCGCGGCTCGATATCGCTGTCGCGTCCCCAGACCGAATCGAGCAGCCGCTCACGCGAGAAGACGCGGCCGGGATGTTCCAGGAAATGCTTGAGCAGCCGGAATTCGGTCGGGCCCAGATTGATCGGCAATCCGCCGCGGCGAACCCGGTGGCTGGCCGTATCCATTTCGATATCGGCATAGCTCAGCCGCTCGCCGGCCAGACCGGGGCGCACGCGCCGCAGCACCGCACCGACCCGGGCAACCAGCTCGCGGGGCGAAAAGGGCTTGGTGACATAGTCGTCGGCGCCGGTCTCGAGGCCGCGGACCCGATCCTCCTCCTCGCCACGCGCCGTCAGCATGATGATCGGCACGTTGGCGGTATCGGGCAGGCGGCGCAGCCGCCGGCAGACCTCGATCCCCGAGACGCCTTCGATCATCCAGTCGAGCAGGACGAGGTCGGGCGGGGTCTCCCGCGCCAGCAGGATCGCCTCTTCGCCGTCGCCGGTACGCTCGACCTCGAAATCGTCGCGCTCCAGATGCCAGCTGACCAGTTCGGCGAGGGCCGCATCATCCTCGACCAGAAGCACCCGGGCGCGAGCCATCATCTGTCTCCTGCGAGCGAATCTTCACCCTTTGTCCGCTCGGCCATCTGTTTGCCGGTCGCCGCGAAATAGACCATCTCGGCGACATTGGTCGCATGGTCGCCGATCCGTTCGATATTCTTCGCGATGAAGAGCAGATGGGTGGACGCCGTGATATTGTGGGGGTTTTCCATCATATATGTCAGCAGCGTGCGGAACAGGCTGTTGTAGAAATCGTCGACCGCCTTGTCCCGGGCCGCCACCGCGACGGCTGCCTCGGCATCGCGCAGGACGAAAGCGTCCAGGACGTTGCGGACCATTTCGGTCGCGATCTTGCCCATCGGCGGCAGCACCGCCAGCGCTTCCATGCCGCGGGTTTCCTGCAGCAGCGAAATGCGCTTGGCGATATTCTTGGCATAGTCGCCCATCCGTTCGACCACGCCGGCGATCTTCAATGCCGCCAGCACCTCGCGCAGGTCGTCCGCCATCGGCGCGCGCAGCGCGATCAGTCGAACCACCTGGCGCTCGACCTCGGCCTCAAGCTCGTCGATCTTGCGATCGCCCTCGACGATCCGGGCCGCGCTTTCGAGGTCGCGGTTGACGAGCGCTTCGAGCGCTCCGGTGATCGCCGCTTCGGCGCGGCCGCCCATTTCGGAAATCAGCGCACGAAGCTGGCCAAGATCCTCGTCGAACGCCTTGACGGTGTGACCCG
This sequence comes from Rhizorhabdus sp., assembly GCA_004297635.1. Classification (GTDB taxonomy): domain Bacteria; phylum Pseudomonadota; class Alphaproteobacteria; order Sphingomonadales; family Sphingomonadaceae; genus Rhizorhabdus. The sequence goes on from SCUQ01000299.1 coordinate 3,806, forward strand.
TTGCCATCGTGTTTTTCCCTTCGGCTCACCGGCCGACACCATCTATGCGCGGCCTATGGGAGGTGGATGTTGCAATATCATGACAGACTTTCCCGCGAGATGACGGGAAATGTGACAGTCACGGTGGTGCCGACGCCGACCTTCGATTCGATGTCGAGCGTGGCCCGGTGGCGCTCGGCGATATGCTTGACGATCGCCAGGCCGAGACCGGTGCCGCCGACCGAGCGGCTACGCCCGGCATCGACCCGGTAGAAGCGCTCCGTCAACCGTGGCAGGTGCTCGGGCGATATGCCCTCGCCCTGATCGGTGATGCGCAGCCTCACCCGGCCCTGCGCCTGATCGAGCGCGACGCGGATCGGCGTCGCCGGGCGGCCATATTTGATCGCGTTCCCGATCAGATTGTGGAGCAGCTGGCCTATCTGCACCCGATCGGCGCGCACCTCGGGAGCGGATTCGATCGCCAGTTCGATGCGGTCGCCGCCTTCGCGCAGCCCCGAACGGATCACCCCGGCGACCTCTTCGATCACCGGCCCCAGCGCGAGCGGCGTCTGCGGCACCGAGAAGCGGTCGGCCTCGATCCGCGACAGCGAGATCAGATCGTCGACGAGCTGCTGCATCCGCTTCGCCTCGCCCATCATGATGCCCAGGAAACGCTGGCGAATCGCGGTATCCTCGACCGCGCGGCCCTCGTTCAGCGTCTCGATGAAGCCGAGGATGGTGGCGAGCGGGGTACGCAGTTCATGGCTGGCATTGGCGACGAAATCGACCCGCATCCGTTCCGCGATCCAGCTGTCGGTACGATCCCGCAGGGTGACGAGCTTTGCGCCGCCCTCGACATGGCGGACGCTCATCACCCAGCGCCGGTCGGCGTCGCCGAGCCCGGCGATCTCGACCGGATCACCGGTCTCGCGATCGGAGGCGATCAGGTCGGCGGCCACCGGATGACGCAGCGCGAGACGGTAGTCGCCCTCGACCCGCTCGGCCCCGAACAGCCGCCGCGCGGCATGATTGGCATAGGTGATACGCTGCCGCTCGATGATCAGCAGGGCATCGTCGACGGCGTCGATGACCTCCTGGGTGCGATCGGGCAGGTCGACCACGGGCGCCGGGACCAGGGCCGCCGGTTCCCCGCTCGCGGCGCCCGCGATCCAGGTGAAGAAGGCGGCACCGACGCCGACCACCAGCGACGCCGCGAGCGGGGCCGCCAGCAGCCAGGCGGCGCCGGCGACCATGGCAAAGGCCAGGACGGCATGCGCCCCCCGCCGGTCGCTCATCGCGCTTTCCTGGCCGGTGCGCGGCAAGGCTTCATATTTCATCCGACCTCATTACAGCCGGATTGTGAAATCTATCGGACAGAAAAGCCAGCGGCGATCAGCCGTGCAGCGGTGCAATCTGCCCCTCGCCTCCATCGCCGAATGGCGGTAAGACGATTCATCCGCGTTGGGGGATGTTTATGCGTAACGAAGATCAGCAGCCGGAAACCGGCACGACCGCCATCGAGACGGTCGCGGAAAGCCAGACTTTGCAGAGCCGCCGGGGGCTGCTGCGGATTGCGACGCTCGGCACCGCGGCGGTGGTGACGGTGAAGCCCGGCATCGCCAATGCGGCGGTATCGGCGATCACCTGCTCGATCCCGGTGCCCCAGTCGAGCCAGGCCAACAAATGGATCAAGAGCGACGGCAGCGTCGTGAACCCCAATACGAAAAACAGCTACGATCCACCCAACACCCCGCTCAGCGGCGAGGACGTCAAGAATTCGTTGGCCTATGGCACCCGCTATTCGGGCTATAATCAGAACGAGACCAACGCCTTCAACAAATATATCCAGAAGCTGACCATGGGTAAGCAGGGCTATACCTGCTATTCCTCGATCCAGAGACAGATCTGATCGGCCAGCGATCCGCCACGGCCAGACGGTGACGGCACCGATCTATCGCACCGACTATCCCGGTTCCTGCCGCGCCTATGCGATCGACGGGATGACGCTGGTCTTCCACCGGCCGTCGGGTGCCACCCATTTCCTCGACCGCCCGGTGCCGGAGATGCTCGACCTGCTCGCCGCCGCGCCAGACGATTCAGCCGGGCTCGCCCGGCGGCTGTGCGCCAGCCTGGACGTGCCCGATGACGATGAGGCTCATGCGGTGGTCGAAACGCGGCTTGCCGAACTGATCGCCATCGGCCTGGTGCAGACGGCCTGATGCACGCGCTGCACGTCAGGATCGGCCCCGTTTCCTATCGGATCGGCGCGCCCTGGCCCGGCCCGATCGCGGCGCTACGCCAGCTTTATGCGGGCTACCCCGCCCCCGAAGACGGGATCGCGACGGTCACCGCGCGGATCGG
>SCUQ01000026.1 GCA_004297635.1 Rhizorhabdus sp.
CCCGGCGTCGGCGTCAATGCCTGCTCGGCATCCACCATGGCGTTCGCGGCCATGGCGCCGGCGGTGTCGGCCGTTTCGCTCGCGCTATTCGCGACAGCATCGGTGGTCTGCTCAGCCTTCTGGCCGCATCCGCCGAGCGTAAGGGCGAGCATGGCGGCCGAGGCCGTTAAAAGTAGCTTATTCATGGAATTACCTCTCGTGACGTCCCGGCGTAGAACGAGTTGAGGCCATTGACGTTCCAAGGGCATGTGGCGTTGCAGCGAATGATCCGGCGCTCATCCCCGCGCGTCGCCGACCAGATCGCGGAGACCCCGGGCATTGCCGACCGCCGCTCCCGACGCCGTATTGTCGAAGATGCACCAGGTTTGGCCGGATCCGTCCGGCTCGTTCAACATGGACGTATAGCCGAGCAGCCTCGCATGGTCATAGGACGAGCGGTACATGACAGGCGTGCCGTGAAGGCGGATGTAGCGCAGGCCGGTCCACCCCCCGGGGCGTTCGGCGCCAGGAGCGGGCGCAGGGTCGGCGGCGACGCGGGCGATGCGGTGGTCCCGCAGCATGGTTTCGGCCTGTTTCGTGAACCAATCGGGGTGCCGCGGTTCACACAGCAGCGGAGCGTCTACGGCCGACCGCAGCGCCGCGAAAAAGGCTTCGCTGATCCTGGGGTCAAAGCCGAGGCTCGGCGGCAATTGCATGAGCAGCGCGCCAAGTTTCTCGCCGAGCCCGCCGACCTCGTCGGCAAATCGATCGAGCAGCGGTGCGCAGTCCAGCAATCGCCGTTCATGGGTGATCGCCTTGGGCAGCTTGACCGAGAACCGGAATCCTGAGGGCACCGTTGCGGCCCATCGTTCATAGGTTGCCCGGCGATGGGGCCGGTAAAAGCTGCTGTTGATTTCGACCGCGTCAAATCTGGCCGCATAACGTTCCAGCTGCGTTCCCGTTCTGGGAAAGTCCGGACGATATGCCGATGGTATCGACCAGCCGGCAGTGCCGATGAGGATCTGGTGATTCATCCTGAACGCGTGAAGGCAAAATGGTCGCGGATGCGCTGGTTGAAAAAGCGGCCCTTCGATCCGGCCGCGCGCATTGCCGCAACGATCCGCGCCGGAACGCTGTGGTAGCTATAGATGCGCCCCGTCACGAACTCGATGTCGAGCCGCCGTGCATTTGCGTCATAATCGAACCTGCGTATGACCGATGATGGCATGGACGCTGAAACGCGCCAGCCGTCGCGATGCTCCGTGCCGCGGTCAGGGAAAGAGGTGTATCACCTCGGCGCCCGGCATGGCCGCTTCCACCAGCAGGGACCGGTGGCAGCAGTCGGGTGCGCGTTCGAAGCATAGCAGTGCCGTCGGCCGCTCGGATGCGATGTCGCAGAGCTGTGCCGCCTGCGCCATGGCCTCCGGCAGCTGAAGCTGACCGGCATATATATCGCGCAGCGCCGTCATGTCGTGCCGCCGCGCGGCGGCACGGCCATCGGGCGGGGTGCCCAGCGCCTTGAAGCCGCGATAATCTATGCCCGCGTCCCGGAGCCCGGCGGCAAGGATATTCTTCGAAAAGCCCGGCCGCCGCGACAGCGGGACGGCACGGACATCGGCCAGAAGCGTGATGCCGGCCTCGCGGAGCCGGTCGATCAGGTCCGCCTGGGTCGCGCCCTCATAGCCGATCGTGAAGATCCGCATCGAGGGCGCGCCCGATCAGCTCTTGTTGTTGCGGTTGGTGTAGAGCAGCGCCGCGACGATCGCCGCCGATCCGATACCCACGGCCGCGCCGATCACAGCCGTCTTCTTGGTGATCTTTGGCGCGGTCTTGCCCCGGCTAGCGGGGGCTTTGTCCTTCGGCGCGCTGCTCTCGTCGTCCAACGTCATGCTCTCCTTCTGCGTTCGGCCATTATTGTGCGCGCTAACGACTCAGGAAGGCAAGCAGGTCCTCGTTGAGTCGTTCCGGCGCCGTGGCGAACAGCCCGTGCGGCTCGCCATCATATTCGATCAGCGTCGCATGCGGTATCCCCTTCGCGGCGGCGCGGGCGGATGGATCGATCGGCACGGTCTTGTCCGCGGTGCCGTGGATGATCAGGGTCGGTACGGTGAAAGCGGCGAGGTCGGGCCGGAAATCCGTCGCGCCAAAGGCATCGACGCAGTCGATGGTGGCCTTGGGGCTTGCCATGATCGCCAGCGCGAAGGTCCAGTCCAGCAATTCGGAGCTCACCGGCCGCGAGACAAGCCCCACGCCGTAGAATGTCTTGGCGAAGCTGCCGAGAAAGGCGAAGCGATCCTGGCGGATCTGACGCTTCATGTCGGCGAAGACGGTGGGCGGCACGCCATCGGGATTATCGTCGCCCTTCAGCAGATAGGGCACGACCGATGCGATGAGCGCGACCCGCGCGATCCGCCCGGCGCCATGGCGCGAAAGGTACCGGGCTATCTCACCCCCGCCCATCGAGAAGCCGATCAGGCTGGCCGCCTGAAGGTCGAGCTTGTCGATGATATCGGCAAGATCGTCGGCGAACTGGTCGTAATGATAGCCGTTCGCCGGGTGGCTGGAATGGCCGAAACCGCGCCGGTCATAGGTGATCACGCGGTAGCCAGCCTCGAGCAGCGTCACGGTCTGATATTCCCACATGTCACCGGTCAGCGGCCAGCCATGGATCAACACGACCGGAGGGCCCGAGCCCATGTCCTTGACGTGAAGCGTGGATCCGTCGCGTGCGCTGATCTGGGTCATGATATGCCTCTCCTGCGGGGGAGCGGTTTAAACCGAACTGTCGCGGCCGGGTTCCCGCCAGCCGGCGAAGGACGCTAGGCCAGCGCCTGCCAGAGCAGCTTGGCGGTCAGGATGAGGCTGATCGTCACCAGCACCGGCCGGATTACCCGCGCTCCGAAGCGGATCGCGGTATGCGAGCCCGTCCAGGCGCCGGAGGCAGAGTCGATGGCCATGCACAATCCCAGCAATATCATCGTATGGCCGGTGGCAAGAAATATCACCAGGCTGCCGATATTGCTGGCGAAATTGAACGCCTTCGTATGCGCGGTCGCGCGGATCAGGCCCAGGCCGCGCAGCGACACCAGCGATGTGGCGAAGAAGCTGCCGGTGCCCGGCCCGAAAAAGCCGTCATAGAAACCGATGGCACCACCGACCGGCAGATAGGCCTTGGCGCTGACGCGTTCGTGCGCATCATCGTCAGACATGCGCGGGCTGAGCAGCACATAGGCGGCGACCGCCACCAGCAGCCCCGGCACGATCAGGTCGAGGATATCCGTCTTGATCGACTGGACCACCAGCGAGCCGATCCCCGAGAGTATCAGGATGAGGACCACCTGTGGCCAGTAGGTGCGCCAGTCGATCATGCCTTGGCGGCTGAAGCTGAACGTCGAGGTGGCCGAGCTGAAGCTCGACTGGAGCTTGTTGGTGGCGAGCGTCGCAATGGGCGGTACCCCGGCCGAGAGCATCGCCGGTACCGTCAGCAGCCCGCCGCCGCCGGCGATCGCATCGATGAAGCCCGCGATGAAGGCGACGATCGTCAGCAGGGCATAGGTTTCGGGACCGAGGTGCATGATCGGCTCGTGCCGCACCCGTGTAGGGCGCGCAAGCCTTGGCAGCACCCCGCGCCGCATCTATGCCGCGCGGCATGAGTGAGCCCCGCTTCCAATTTTCGATCCACGCCACCGACGGCAAGGCGCGTACCGGCACCATCGCCATGCGGCGCGGCGAGATCCGCACGCCGGCCTTCA
>SCUQ01000300.1 GCA_004297635.1 Rhizorhabdus sp.
TCCGACCCCGTGCCAGGCCGACGTCAAGGCGACGGCGCACCTGGCCGCGGCCGCCCGCGCTCTGGACATTGCCGTCCATGATCATCTGATCGTCGCGCGCACGGGCTGGCGAAGCCTGCGTGCCGAGGGGCTGATCTAGGGCATGCCCCAGTCGTCGGAGAAGAAGAGTAGCGTCATGGAGACGAGTATGATCCGGGACTTCGCAAGGCGGGTGATCGACGATTTCGGCGATCAGACCGACAGCTATGTCGCCAGCCGCATCGGCGTGCTGATCCGCGACGGCGACAGCTATGGCGTCGGCCTGTGGAAGGCGGTCGCCTCCGAGATCGAACGCATCCGGATCCCAGAGGCGAACGTCCCGCGCAGCCGCCACTGAGCGGCAGCGCGACGGAGCAGATTGGCGTAGCGCCAGACCGAGTACCCGGCCGGCTGTCCTCCCCCCGATCCAGCCGGCCGGGCACACCAGGGAGGACTTTCCAGCCCCCACCAAGGGCGGCGGACCGGCCAAGGGGCTTGCGGTCCGCCGCCCGACTGGTTTTTGAAGCGGAGCGATTCGCCGATTCTTGCCCCATCACCGCCGCAGCCAGGCCGCGCCGGCGGATTTCACCGTGTCAGCCATTGATATGCATTGATATGGGATGGGCCCCGCCTGCCTGGCAGCCCCCCGCCCACTGACGCTCGACTTCGCCCCCACATACCAGCTACCGGTGTCCAATATCCGTTCGGCGTCAGAGGTTTTATTTGGAACATTGGGCATCACTGGAAATCGCTCCGTGGCGGAAACGGCGCCTCACCCATAGCGACATCGACAAAGGCCTGGACGACGCGACCCGAAGCGCGCCATCGATAGCCATCTTCCGCATCCGCGACGGCGTGGTGTCCAGCGATTGGCCGCACGGAGGGCGCCTGCCCGACGAGCCGATGCCGATGCTGACCGCCCGAGCCTCTCTCATCGGGGACTTCCTGCAGGCGGTGGTGACTCACCATGTCATCGACTGCGATCTGTCGCTGGGCATCCGGCTCGGCGATCGCGGCCCCGAGCGGCGCGACGTTCCCATCTTCGCCTTTCACAAGGTTCGCTTCGAGCAGACCATATTGCTGCCCGATCTCGATTTCATGATCTCCGCCTTCTACGCCGGCGAGGAATTCGGCGATGCGCGTCCCTTCCTGGACAAGCGGCCGGAGGCCTTTTTCATCGGTGCGACCACCGGGGGTATCGTCTCGATGGAACGGCTGCGGTCGGACGGGCATGAGCGCATACGGGCGGCGCGCTTCTTCCGGGACCGGCCCGGCGTCACCTTCGAAATATCGAGCATCGTCCAATATGATAGCGAGGAGACGCGCGCCGAGGTCGAACGGCTGGTGCCGTTGTCGCATGGCTGGCGCAGCTGGCAGGACCAGTTCGGCTATCGCTATCTGCTGTCGATGGACGGCAACGGGGCAACCTGGTCACGTACCGCCGTGGCCCTGGCAAGCAACAGCGTGCTGGTCAAATATGCATCGCCCTCATTGCTCTACTATATGCATGGGCTCGATCCCTGGGTTCATTTCATCCCCGTCCGCCGGGACAGTGACGTGATCGGCCACCAGGCCGATC
>SCUQ01000301.1 GCA_004297635.1 Rhizorhabdus sp.
TGGTCAGCGCTGCGCCCTTGTTGCCGCGCTCTTCCTTGACGACCTGGACCAGCAGCACCTGACGGCGGCGGATCACGTCCTGGATCTTGTAGCGGCGGCGCAGGTTCATCCGGCGCTGGCGGAGATTCTCCACATCGTCAGAACCACCGACCGATTCACGGCGGCCGCGCGGCTTGCGCTCCTCGCCGCCCTCGCTGTCTTCGCCCTGATCGTCCTCCTGGTCATGATCATGATGGTCGTGACCGTCGTCCTCGAGCTCGTCGATATCCTCGTCATGCTCGGATTCGCGGGCGCGCAGCGCCTCTTCCTCGGCGGCATGCTCGGCCTCCTCGCGGAGCAGCGCCTCGCGATCCTCCTTGGGGATCTGATAATAATCGGGGTGGATTTCCGAAAAGGCCAGGAAGCCATGGCGATTGCCGCCATAGTCCACGAATGCCGCCTGAAGCGACGGTTCGACCCTCGTTACCTTGGCGAGATAGATATTTCCCTTGAGTTGCTTCCGCTCGGCGGACTCAAAGTCAAATTCCTCGATCCGGTTCCCCTGGACGACGGCCACGCGGGTTTCCTCCCGGTGGCGTGCGTCGATAAGCATGCGGGTTGTCATTTAAAGCTCTCCAGGCGCGGGGGCCGGCAGCACGGCCGGGCCTCGTCGCGCGATATGATAGGGATGCGCTCCCGGTCGGCGCGGCAAGCCGCATCGCGCCCAGGAGCATCATCGAAGGTGGAAAAAAGGTGTGCGCAGCCGTCGCATTGTCACCTTCGGCGCGTCGCGCCGAAAAAGCGGCCTCGACCCGCGCACCGCCGAAAAACCGGCAGCGGAAGGATCGGGGCGAAAAATGACTCATGCGATCGTCAACCTGTTACACCGCCGCCAAAAATGGCTGCGGAAAGGCCGGATTGGCCTTTGGAACCTCGCCTAGACGAGGGTCGGCCTACTTCCGGACGAAAACAGCTAGCATCCGAATGACTTCGGGGCAAGCATCACCATGACTGGACAAGCGCGGCCCAGCTTTGGATAACCAATGGAGCTGTCGGCATTTCCAGGCCGGCCGGGTAGCGCGGGGCCGTCTTGCCGGGATCACCATATCGTTTGTGCCTTGGCTCGGTCAGCCGCTCGCTGCTGCTGATCCTGCTGCTGTTGCTCGCCTTGCCGTTTATGGCCGGCGAGGCGCGGGCTGCGGCAACCGTCAGTGCGATCGAGATAACGCCATCCAATGTGACCCTGCGATTCGATCAGCCGGTCGCGACGGCCTCCGCCTTCATGCTTTCCGGGCCGCAGCGGATCGCTGTCGACCTGCCGGGCGCGCGCATGAGCCAGGTCGCCGCATCTGGCGGGATGATCGCCTCCACCCGTCATGGCCAATATGATCCGAACACGGCGCGGGTCGTATTCACGCTCAACAGGTCCGCGATCATCGGCGATGCCAGCTTCTCGGCTGACCATCGCGCCCTGACGCTGACGCTCAAGCCCGTCACCGAAAGCCTGTTCGGGCGTGCGGTGCGCAAGGGCCGCCAGCTGTTCGGGCTTGACGACAAGCCGGTCGATCCCCGCGCCGCACAGCGCGGTGGCATCACCGTGCCGCTCGATCCACCCCGCCCGCTCGCCGTGCCGACCGTCACCGGGGCGCGGGGCACCCGCCGGCCGCTCGTCGTGATCGATGCCGGGCATGGCGGCCATGATCCCGGCTCGCAATCCGCCGACGGCAAATATAAGGAAAAGAATATCGCACTCGCCATCGCCAAGGCGATCCGCGACGAACTGGTCGCCTCCGGCCGAGTGCGGGTCGCGCTGACCCGGAGCGATGACCGCTTCCTGGTATTGGGCGAACGGCGCGAGATCGCACGGCGGCTGAAGGCCGACCTGTTCATTTCCGTGCACGCCGACAGCGCGACCAACAGTGCCGCGCGGGGCGCCAGCATCTACACCCTCTCCGAGGTCGCATCCGACCGCGTGGCGGCGCAGCTCGCCGCCAAGGAGAATCGCGCCGACATACTCAACGGGGTCGATCTGGGCGGCGAGAATAACGAGGTGTCCTCGATCCTGCTCGATCTCGCCCAGCGCGAGACGATGAACATCTCCTCGCAGTTCGCGGCCCTGCTCCAGCGCGAGATGTCCCCCACCATCCACTTCAAGGACGAGGCCCACCGCTTCGCCGGGCTGATCGTGCTCAAGGCACCCGATGTTGCCTCGGTGCTGCTCGAGACGGGCTATATCTCGAATGACGATGACCTCGCCCTGCTGCTGTCGAACGATTATCGCCGCAACATAGCGAACGGCGTGCGAAAGGCGGTTGAAATCCACTTCGCGCGGCGACTCGCGGGGGAGTGACATGAGACCCGCGCCTGCTTCCAAAGCCTTCCAAAACTGCTAGAGCGCCCCGGTGCCGAAGCTGCCCGCCCTCCGCAATCCATTCCCCGAATGGCGCGCCCATGCCCGCCGCCTCTGGCAGTATCGAAGCTGGCGGTGGAGCGGCTATGTGCTGTGGTCGCTCGCTTTCTTCTGGCTGTTGATGTGGGCCATGTTCGCGCGCGGGCTGCCATCGGCCGATGCCCTGCTCGCCTATCAGCCGCCCCTGCCGACCAACGTCCGCGACTATGACGGCGAGCCGATCGCCGATTTCGCCCGCGAGCGGAGGGTGCAGCTGAGCTACGCCGAATATCCGCCGCTGCTCGTCAACGCCTTCATCTCGGCGGAGGACAAGACCTTCTTCAGCCATCCCGGCATCGACATCGGCGGTCTTGCCGGCGCGGTGGTCGACTATGTCACGAAATTCGGCAGCGGCCGCCGCGCCAAGGGCGGATCGACGATCACCCAGCAGGTC
>SCUQ01000302.1 GCA_004297635.1 Rhizorhabdus sp.
AAACCGCTGGTTTCAGCCACTCACCCACGTCTCCGGGAAGGCAGAGGCGCGCTATAGCGGGCAGGTGCGGTACGATCAACCGCCTCGCGCGGCAAAATTTGCCAGCAATATTCAGGATCGCGTTCATTGCAGCGACAGCCAAAAGAGGCTTTATCTGGATATGGTACAGCTGCCAGGCGGAGTGGGTGATGATCAAGGGAACGATAATGGGCCTTTCGGCGGCCTTAGCGCTGGTGCTTTCGGGCGCGGCGCCGGCGCAGATGCGGACCGTCGATCCCAATCAGGCGAATGATCTGGCCCCTGTTCCCGCCAGCGAGGCCGATTATGGCACCAGGGTGTCGCCGCCCCCGCCAGCATCCGCCGACGAAACGGCGGCGGCGCCCACCAGCACCGCCCAGGCGGCCGATACCGTCGCGGTCCAGGGCGATATGCCTGCCGCTGTCGCGACCCAGGGGGCCCAGACCGGTGAGGCCGACGGCACCACCTATGCTCAGGACGATGTGCTCAGCGCCGCAGAGGGCGTGTTCGGCCGGGGTGCGGAGGGGCTGGCCAAGCTGGTCGAGAAGATCTTCGCCGAGCAGGGCCGACCCAACGCCTATATCGCCGGGCGCGAGGCCGGCGGCGCGATCATCGTCGGCGTGCGCTATGGATCGGGCACCCTGTTCCACAAGGTCGAGGGGCAGATTCCGATCTACTGGACCGGGCCGTCGCTGGGCTTCGACCTCGGCGCGAATGGCGCCAAGAGCTTCGTGCTCGTCTACAATCTGTTCGACAGCGCGGACATCTTCCGCCGTTTTCCGGCTGTCGAGGGCACCGCCTATATCGTCGGCGGCTTTACCGCGACCTATCTTCGGCGCGGGGATGTCGTGCTGATTCCGATCCGGCTCGGCGTCGGCTGGCGGCTCGGCGTCAATGTCGGCTATATGAACTTCACCCGCAAATCGAAGTCGGTACCGTTTTGAGCCGCAGCGTCAGGCACTAGACGATCGGCGCCCTCAGCCCGGCAATCCGATCAGCGATATCTGCCGGCCGTAACCAGGCTCGCTGCGATGGGTGGCGCGGCGGAAGCTGAAGAAGCGGTCGGGCTGGGCATAGGTGTCCTCGCCCAGCGCGATCACCCGCCCCACCCCGGCCGTCGCGAGCCGGTGGGCCACATAGGCCTCGATATCGAACTGGGCGTGGCCCGCCCGCCTGCCATCGGCAAAAAAGCGTTCATTGGCAGGGTCATCGGCCTCGAACCGCCGAACGAAGCCTTCATCGACCTCATAGCTCGCCCGTGCGATGCACGGGCCGATCGCTGCAACGATTCTCGTCCGGTCGGCGCCGAGCTTCTCCATTTCGCCGAGCGTGGAATCCGTCACGCCGGAAATCGCGCCCTTCCACCCCGCATGCGCCGCGCCGACCACCCCCGCCTGCACGTCCGCGAACAACACGGGGACGCAATCGGCGGTCAGGATTCCCAGCAACAGCCCCGGCCGGTCGGTGACGAGCGCATCGGCATGGGGGCGCGCATCATCGGCGAAGGGAGCGGTCACGGCGACGGCATCGGCCGAATGAACCTGATGAAGCGTGACCAGTCGATGGCCGCTCGCCACCGACTCTACCGCACGTCGCCGATTCTCCAGGACGGCATCGCGATCATCATCCGAACCCAGCCCGACGTTGAGGCCGGCGTGGATACCCTGGGACACCCCACCCTCCCGGCCGAGGAAGGCATGCGGCAGAGCGGCCAGCGCTTCGGTCCGGATCGGCCGGACGCCCTTGCTGGACCCCGCGTTCATACGGTCGGCTTCTGCACGAAGCCCTGCGCCACGACGCCAGGCGTGTCCTCGACCATCACCGCGTCGACCCGCGAAGGGGGCGAGCCGCGATGGCAGCGCGCGATCAGTTCCTCGACCTTGTCCGCCGGGCCGGAAGCGACCGCCTCGACCGAGCCGTCGTGGCGGTTGCGGACCCAGCCGTCGAGGCCGAGCTCCTTTGCCTGTTCGATCGTCCAGGCACGGAAGAAGACGCCCTGAACCTTACCCTTCACATGGATGCGGCGGGCGACGCGATCATGGCCCCGACCCTCGCTCATCCCACCTGCGCCCGGTGCAGGAGCTTCTGGTCGGCAAGCACCAGCGCCACCATCGCCTCCAGCACCGGCGCCGCACGGATGCCGACACAGGGATCATGGCGGCCCTTGGTACGAATGTCGGCTTCCTGCCCGTCGCGGCCGATCGTTTCGACCGGCGTCAGGATCGACGATGTGGGCTTGAGGGCGATCCGCACGATGACCGGCTGTCCGGTCGCGATGCCGCCCGCGATTCCGCCGGCATGGTTGGCCAGGAAGACAGGCCTGCCGTCATTGCCGGGCCGCATCGGATCGGCGTTGCTCTCGCCGGTCAGGCGCGCCGCGGCAAAGCCATCGCCGATCTCGACCCCTTTTACCGCGTTGATCGACATGCACGCCGCCGCCAGCTCGCTGTCGAGCTTCGCATAGAGTGGCGCGCCCCAGCCGGCGGGCACGCCCTCGGCGACGCATTCCACAACCGCGCCGACGGACGAGCCCGCTTTGCGGGCGGTATCGACGATCGTCTCCCAGCGGCCAGCCGCTGCACGATCGGGGCAGAAGAACGGATTTTCATCGATCGCGGCATCGTCGAACGCCGACGGATCGATGCGATCCCCGCCCAGCTCGATCAGATAGGCGCGGATCCGCACCTCGGGAATCACGAGCCGCGCGACCGATCCCGCCGCCACCCGCGACGCGGTTTCGCGCGCCGAGCTGCGCCCGCCGCCGCGATAATCGCGAAAGCCATATTTGGCGTCATAGGCATAGTCGGCATGGCCAGGGCGATAGGCCAGCGCGACCTCCGAATAATCCTTCGACCGCTGGTCGACATTCTCGATCATCAGGCTGATCGGCGTACCGGTGGTACGCCCCTCGAACACGCCGGAGAGGATGCGGACCTGATCCGGCTCCTGCCGCTGCGTGGTGAAGCGCGACGTGCCGGGCCGGCGCTTGTCGAGCCAGGGCTGGATATCGGCCTCGCTCAGCGCGAGCCCGGGCGGGCAACCATCGACCACCGCGCCGATCGCCGGCCCATGGCTCTCCCCCCAGGTGGTGAAACGAAGAGCGCGGCCAAAGCTATTGTAACTCAAAGCCCCTCTCCCCTACCGAGAGGGAGGGGCCAGCCCGGTACAGCCGGGTGGGCGGATGAAGGCACGCGCTCCAGAAGCGCGCGATGGATCGACTCCGGCACGCCCGCGAGATCATCTGCCAATTCGTTGCTCCAAACCCGGATCACCCGATAGCCCTCGTTCCGCAAATATGCGTCGCGCCGTAAATCATATTGTTCATTTTCGCCATGCCGCGATCCATCGGCGTCGTCGATGAGCCTTGCGTCCAAGCAACGAAAGCCGGGTGCGAACGGGCCGACCCAAGCCTGGCGACGGATGTGACCTCGGGGAGAGGTAGCCTAGGCCAGTGCGATGTCCGGGGCGTCCTCAGCCTTCATGCCGATGACGTTGTAGCCGGCATCGACATGATGGATCTCGCCGGTCACGCCGCTCGCCAGATCGGAGAGCAGATAGACCCCCGCCCCGCCGACATCCTCGATCGTGACGTTGCGACGGAGCGGCGAGTTCAGCTCGTTCCACTTCAGGATATAGCGGAAATCGCCGATGCCGCTCGCCGCGAGCGTCTTGATCGGGCCGGCCGAGATCGCGTTGACGCGGATATTTTCCGGCCCGAGATCCATTGCCAGATATTTGACGCTGGTTTCCAGCGCAGCCTTGGCGACACCCATGACATTGTAATGGGGAACGACCTTTTCGGCGCCATAATAGCTGAGCGTCAGGATCGAGCCGCCCTGGGGCATCATCGCCCGGGCGCGCTTCGTCACCGCCACCATGCTATAGGCCGAGATGTTCATCGTCAGCAGGAAGTTGGCAAGGCTGGTATCGACATATTTGCCGCGCAGCTCGTTCTTGTCCGAAAAGCCGATCGCGTGGACCAGGAAGTCGATCGTCGGCCAGCGCTCCGCCAGGGTGCCGAACGCCACGTCCATCGCCGCATCGTCGGAGACGTCGCATTCGATCAGGAAATCGGAACCGACCTGTTCCGCCAGCGGACGCACGCGCCGCTCCAGCGCCTCGCCCTGATAGCTGAAGGCCATTTCGGCGCCCTGTTCGTGAAGCGCCTTCGCGATTCCCCAAGCCAGCGACCTGTCATTGGCGAGCCCCATGATCAGCCCGCGCTTCCCCTGCATCAAACCGGCCACGACATCTCCCTTAGCCAGAACCCGATCATCCGAGGCCTCTGCCCCGGCCGTGAATCAGGCCCTAATCCGTCAGGATCTTGATCGACGGCTCAGCCAGGCTGAGCCGATCAAGGTCCCGGCGTAGCGTCCTTTACAGAAGTTTCCGGGCTTTCCGCTAGAGCCGCGTTGAGGTGTGCGCCGAAAACAAGGCCAAGACCCACCAGCCAGAAGAATAACAGCGTCACGATCACCCCCGCGAGGCTGCCATAGGTACGGCCATAGCCCCCGAAGAAACCGACCACCACGGGCAGCAGCATCGTCACGATCATCCACCATAAGGCGGTGAACAGGGCACCCGGCCATTTGGGACAGGGCGCGATTCGATATTTTCCCGGAGCCAGCGTCACGAACATCGCATAAAGCGCGCCGATCAGCATCAGCAACGGCGCAAGCCGGGTAAGGCTGATCAGCGGCTGGACCGCAGCGCCAAAGGGGAGCAGCCGCCACACGAACTGCTCGATGGCCGTCAACACCACCTGCGCGCTGAAGGCCGACATGGCCAGCACCACCGATCCGATGATGATCAGGATCGAACCCGCACGATAATGCCAGAAGCCTTTCGACGGCTTCGTACCATAGGCGCGGTGGAGGATATCGCGGATCGTCTCGACGAAGCTGCCCACCGTCCACAGGCCGACCAGCGCGCCCAGCCAGAGCAGTGCGCCGGTATTGTTGGACGCAAGCACATCTTCGATCGGCTTGGCGACAAGCTCGCGAACCGATGGCGGCACCGTGGCCAGAAAGCCGTAGACCGCGTGCTGGACATCGGGCGTCCGGCCGAACAGCTGCGCCAGCGCGGCCATGACGATGAAGAAGGGAAACAGCGTCAGCAGCGCCAGATAGGCGATATTGCCGGCATGGATGAAGCCATCCGCATAGACCCCGATCGCGGCCCGGCGGACGACGGCATATATGCGGCCGCCCGGACGCATTTCGGCGAGGTGCTTCTCAAATGGTCGTCGGCGCCGAGCTTCGGGGGATTCTTCGCTCACCAAAGCATCGGTTCCTATCCCCTTGGAAGACTGTCACTCTTCCTCAAACGCCGAGACCCGCCCGCGGGTTGCGCCGCCCCTTGCCGGGCCAGGATTCGATGAAGGCTTCCAGTTCGGCATCGTCGGCGGGAATGTCGATCATCACGGTGACGAGCTGGTCGCCGCGCGATCCGTCCTTGCGGTGGAACCCCTTGCCCTTGAGGCGCAGCGTCTTGCCCGAGGTGGTTCCCTTGGGGATACCCAGCATCACCGCGCCGTCGACGGTCGGCACCTTGATCTTGGCGCCGGCTACCGCCTCGTCGATCGCCACAGGCAGGTCCAGCCGGACATCGTCCTCGTCGCGGCGAAAGAAGCGGTGCGGGCGTACCTCGATGGCGACGATCGCGTCGCCGCGGCCGCCCTGCCCCTCCTCGCCCTGCCCCGCCAGCCGCATCTGCGTGCCGCTCTCGACCCCGTTGGGCAGCTTCACGTCGATCGTCTTGCCATTGGACAGGGTGATGCGCTGCGGCTTGAGCGCGGCGGCATCCTCGAACGGCACCGCGAGGCGGTAGTTCACGTCCGCACCCTTGAGCGGCCGGCCACCGCCCTGCGTGCCGAATCCGCCGAAGCCGCCACGGCGGCCTGCCCCCGGCCCGGTCGCGCCACCGCGCCCCCGACCGAACAGGCCCTCGAAAATATCGCCGAAATCCGACGCATCGCCGCCGAATTCGAAGCTCGCGCCGCCCGGCCCGCCACCGGGATGGAAGCCGCCACCCGCGCCGCCGCCACGCCCGCCGAAGCCGAACGGACCGCGCGGATTGCCCTGCTCGTCAATTTCGCCGCGATCATATTGGGCCCGCTTGTCGCGATCGGACAGCAGGTCATAGGCCGAGGTGAGCTCCGCGAAACGCTCCGCGGCCTTGGGGTTGTCCTGATTTCGGTCGGGATGAAGCTCCTTGGCAAGCTTGCGATAGGCCTTCTTGATCTCGGCCTCGTCCGCCCCGCGCTTTATACCCAGCCTCGAATAGAGATCCGCCATGGTCGTCGTCGTCATCCTGCAGCCGCACCTGTTGCAAAAATACAACAGATCAGATGTGTACCGGCTTGCCATTCCGCAAGTGAAAAAATGGTATCCGTGGCAACTCTCGGACACCACTCGCGTTTCTGCGGCCTCATCGTCCCAACTGCAAGCGAGTAGCGCATGGCGCCCTATCCCTGTCCCAACTGCAAGCGCCTTGTCCATTTCGAGGTCCGGGTCTGCCCGGCATGTGCCTTCACCCTGGGCTATGATCCGGGATCGGACGGCTTCCTGTTCCTGGGTGACGGGGCGACGACCTGGCGCGGCGCCGACGGGCAGCCCCATGATGTCGTCGTCTGCGCCAACAACAATGAATATGAGGTCTGCAACTGGCTTGTCGGGACGGACGACGGCACGCCGTTCTGTCGCGCCTGCCGACACAACCGGACGATTCCCGATCTGACCGTACCGAGTGTTCCGCCGCGCTGGCGCAAGATCGAGGAGGCCAAGCGGCGGATGTTCCACACGCTGATCCACCTCGGGCTGCCGATCGAGACGAAGGCCGAGGAAATCAACAAGATCCAGGGGCTCGCCTTTGATTTCCTGTACGATCCGGCGGCGGAGGAGCAGGGCCAGGCGCAGATCACGACCGGCCATGACGGCGGCGTGATCACGCTCAATCTGATCGAAGCGGACGATGTCCAGCGCGAACGGATTCGCCGCGACATGGGCGAACCCTATCGCACCCTGCTCGGGCATTTCCGGCATGAGGTGGGGCATCATTACTGGTCGCGCCTCATCGAAACCGACCCGACCGAGCTGGACGCCTTCCGAGCGGTATTCGGCGACGAAACGATCGACTACGCCCAGGCGCTCGAAGCCCATTACGGGCCGGACGGCGGGAAGGTGTGGACCGACGATTATGTAAGCTTCTACGCCACGGCCCATCCGTGGGAGGATTTTGCGGAGACCTTCGCCCACTATCTACACATGGTCGATACGCTGGCGACGATCGGCGGCTTCGCGATGCGCATGTCGCCCTTTCCCGGCCCGGAAAGCCACCCGGAGCCGATCGTCGACTTCGACCCTTATGCCGCCTCGACCGAACAGCTGAGCACCCAGATGGTACCGTGGAGCTTCGCGCTCAACGCTACCAACCGCAGCATGGG
>SCUQ01000303.1 GCA_004297635.1 Rhizorhabdus sp.
CCCAGGTCGCGAACAGCGCCAGCAAGGCGCTGCGCTTGCCGATCTGGCCGGTGCCGTCGATGCCGATGCCGCCCGTCGACGATCGGTCGCGCACCTGCACCCCCGCCAGCGGCAGGTAGACATAGTCGCGAATCCAGCTCGAGAGCGAAATATGCCAGCGCCGCCAGAAGATGCGGGGCGAGGTGGCGTGATAGGGGAAGTTGAAATTCTCCGGGAATCTGATCCCCATCAGCAGCGCCGTGCCGATCGCGATGTGCGAATAGGCCGAGAAATCGAAATAGATCTGGAAACCGAACATGAAGGCGTTGGTCATCACGTCGATCGCCGACAGGCGCCCAGGATCGAGATCGAAACCCGCATTGACGTAGGTCGCGATATTGTCCGCGATGCAGACCTTCAGGAACAGTCCGATCAGGATCCGGGCGATGCCGGTCTGGAATGTGTCCCACTGGAAAGCCGGCCGCCTGTCGAGCTGCCACAGCATTTCCCCGGCGCGCAGGATCGGCCCTGCCACCAGCTGCGGGAAGAAGATCACATAGTCGACGAACAGCATGAAATCGCGCGTCGGCTGGATATGCCGGCGATAGACATCGATGATGTAGCTCATCGAATGGAAGGTATAGAAACTGATCCCGATCGGCAGGATGATGGTGATCGCCAGCGGCGGGATCTGCACGCCCAGCAGCGAAGCGAGGCCGATCGCCGTCCCCTCCAGGAAGTAGAAATATTTGAAGAAGGCGATCAGCGAAATGTTGATGGCCATGCTGGCGATCAGGAATCCCCGCCGCAGCCTTTCCCGTCCGGTATCGGCAATGACGATCGCCGAAAAATAGTCGAAGATGATCGAGAAGAAGAGCAGCGCCAGGAAATCGAACCGCCAGAAGCCGTAGAACAGCACCCCGGCGACGAAGATCAGCGACAGCCGCCCGCGGCGCGGCAGCATCCAGTAAAGCGGAATCACCAGCAGCAGGAAGGCGATATAGGTGAGCGAGTTGAAGATCATTTCAACTCTTCCCGCACGATCGGCAGGACGGCATCGGCCAACATCCGGTGCCCCGGCTCCTGATAGTGCATGAAGTCCAGCTCGGGCGCGCCGCCGATCGTCGTCGATCCCTTCGTGCCCCAATATCGGGCGGGAATGATCGCATCGAGGTCGACCGGTCGTGCGCCGTGCCGCCTGGCCATCGCGGCGATCTCGCGCTTGAACCGGGCATATTCGGCCGGGTCGTAGGGCGGCGCGTAATCCTGGCGGATCGGCGGCAGATAGAAGATCACACGCGTTCCCCGGTTCCGCGCATCGGCGAGCAGAGCATCCGCCGCCGCCATGTTGCGGCGATAGATTTCCGGGATGATCGGCCGCACCGTCTGCGCGTTGACGTTGAACGCCCAGTTGCGCAGCAGATAAGCGTGGATCTCGATATTCGCCCGCGCCGCCGCGCGCCGGGTCTGAAGCAGGCAACAGTCCTCGAGCTGGCGGGTGATCCAGCTTTCCGAGCGCGCCTGCATCGAACCGTCGGCCTCCTCCTCGCCTTCCGCCGACACCTCCTTCATGATCCGCTGGCGCAGGTCGGCGCCGATGCCGCTGCGGTCGAGCAGCGCCGCTATATCGGGCCGGCGCGCGACCGGCCCCAGATCGCTGCGGATCGACAGTTCACGCGTGTCGTCGAGGAAGGCGGGCAGCAGCAGGACGTCGGGCCTGTAGTCGGACGCGACCCACTCATACATCAGCAGCATCTCGCTGAGGCTGGCATTGGGCATCGAGAAGCCCATCACCTGGATGCCCTCCCCGGCCAGCCGCTGCGCCAGCAGCACCGGCGCCGTCACCTGGCCGGGTCGATATTGATTGATGGCGTGAAGCTGGGAATTGCCGATCCAGAGCACCCTGCGCGCGGCGCCGTTCGCCTTTGCCGTCCGAAGGCATTCGGCGCTTTCGGCGACGGTGCCGCAGAACATCTTCCGACCCTCGAAGCTGCCATAGACGGGGATCGTCTGCTCCCCCAGCGCCACGGTGTTGAGGTCCGGCGGATCCCGGCCGAGCCAATAGGCCAGGCTCACACCCAGAAGGAGGCAGATCAGGATCAGCCAGCATGGAGCGATGCCTCTGACCGAGACCACTCCCCCCGCTTCCTTTTGAATCACCGTTGCCCCCTCACGATATCCCGACACCATTAGAAAAGATTTGGATTTCTGCACCCGAAAAGATCGGCCATAGCGCATCGGGCCGATACCCGGTCGTCGGGCACGGCGAGCGACATTGACCCGCGGAGACGCCCTATGGACGCGCTGATCGGCTATACCGGATTCGTCGGCGGGAATCTGATGCGGCAGCACCGGTTCGAAGGGCTGTTCAACAGCAGCAACCTCGCCTCTTCGGCATCGCAGCCCTTCGACACGGTGCTGTGCGCCGCGGCGCCCGGATCGATGTTCGAGGCCAATCGCGATCCCGATGGAGACCTTCGCAAGGTCGAGGCGCTGATCGCCGCATTGCGCCGCATCGATGCGCGCAGATTCGTGCTCATCTCGTCGGTCGCGGTGCTCGCCGATTTCACCGCCGAGGATGAAGGCAGCATGGGATTCGAGGAGACGCTTGCCTATGGCGCGCACCGGCGGCTGCTCGAAGCGGCCGTCGCCGATATGTTCGCCGACAGCCTGATCGTGCGCCTGCCGGCGCTCTACGGCCCCGGTCTCAAGAAGAACTTCCTGTTCGATATTGCCAATCCCATGCCGGCCTTCCTGAAGGCCGACCGGTTCGACGAGCTGCGGGCAAGGCTGGGGGGCGCGCTCGCGCCGGGCTTTTCAGCGCTCTATCACTGGAACGAGCCGCTGGCGGCTTTCAGCCTCGACCGGGCGGCACTGGCCGGATCGCCAATCGCCGATGCCCTGACCGATGCGGTGATCGACACAGGCCTGTCGGCCCTGTCCTTCACCCATCGCGACAGTCACTTCCAGTTCTACGACGTGACCGATTTGTGGCGCGATATCGGCAAGGCGACCGCCCGGGGTCTGGACGTGCTGCACCTGTCCCCGCCGCCGATCGCGGCCAGTGCGATTTACACGGCGATCACCGGCGATGTAATGCCGGTGACGGAAGCCCGTATCCATATCGAAGACATGGGAACGCGGCATGCCGATCTGTGGGGCAAGAGCGGCCGGTATATGATGGATCCAGATGATGTCCTGGCCGGTGTAGCGGCTTTCGCCGGGCGGAGCGCCGCGCCGCGATGAAACTGGCCGTATCGAACATCGCCTGGCCGCCGCAGGATCGCGACACCGCCTATGCCATTCTCCGGGACCATGGCATCACCGGCCTGGAGATCGCGCCGGGGCTGTTGTTCGATGGCGCGGATGATGCGTTCATTCCATCGCAGGCAGAGCTGGACGACGCCGTCGCGGCGATCGAGCGGGCCGGACTGAATCTCGTTTCCATGCAGTCGCTGCTGTTCGGCGTCGAAGGCGCTGGCCTGTTCGGCGACGAGGATGAGCAACGGCGGCTGCTGGAGGGTCTCGTCCGCGCGATCGACCTGGCGGGGCGACTGCGCATACCCAATCTCGTCTTCGGCTCCCCGAAGCAGCGGGTCATTCCGCCCGGCATGCCATATGAACAGGCGGAGCGCATCGCGATCGACCTGTTCCGGCGCGTCGGCGACATCGCGATCGGCGCAGGAACCCGCCTGGCGGTCGAACCCAACCCGGCCGCTTATGGCACCAACTTCCTGACCCGGATGGCCGATGTCATCGCCTTTGTCGGCAAGGTCGATCATCCCGGCATCAGCATGGTGTTCGATCTCGGCGCGCTGTGGATGAATGGCGACTATGACGATATCGAACGGCTTGCCGAAGCCGCCCTGCCCTTCATCAGCCATGTCCATTTCAGCGAAGCCCATCTCGCGCCGGCACCCGAGACCGAACGGGATGCCGCCCGCGCCTTCGCCGCGCTCGCCCGCGCCGGATATGCGGGGTGGCATTCGATCGAGATGCGCGCGTCCGATCAGGCGCCGCTCGCCACCCTGGCCGGGGCCGTGGGCCGGTTCACCCGCGCCGCACGATGCGGCGCATCGCTGGAGCAGGATCGATGAGCCAGGCCGTTCCGCGCACCAATCTGCTCGTGTCGGTCGGGATCGCGGGGTCCACATCGTCGCCGCCCGATCTCGCCCTGCTCGGCCGGCTGGAGGCCGAGTTGAATGCCCTGTTCCGCTACTGGGAATTGCTGATCGCGGTCGAGGTCGATCATGTCGATCGCTATGCGCCGCTGCTCGGCAAGCTGTCCAAGGTCAGGCTGCTCAAGCTGCGCCACGGCGCATCGCTCTACCGCCAGCGCGTCGCCCTGGCGGAAGAAGCGATCGGGGACGTGATCGTCCTGTCGACCTTCGACGAGTTCGCCGAGGTACCGATCGGCCAGTTGATCGAGCGGGCCGAGCGAAGCGGCCATATGGTGATAGCGCGGCGACCCTCGCGCAATCCGCTGAGCGCTACGCTGCGCGGCCTTGGCGCCGGTGCGGGCTTCCGGGTGGACGCCAACGACCTGTCGACCGCGGCCTATCCGCGCCCGATCCTCAACCGGCTTCTCGCCCATCCCGATCCGCAGCTCGCGCTGCGTTTTCCGCCGATCGACAACAGCCTGGCGGTCGAGAGCTTGGACTGCGGGCCATCGACGCGTGCGCGGCAGCGTACCTCCCTGCACGATGTCCAGCGCCGGCTCTCCCTCGCACACAAGCTGCTGACCGGCTCGGCATCGCGGGTGCTGACCACGCTGTCGCTGTTCGCCTCGCTCGTCAGCATCTCGTCGCTGGCCTATGTCTTCTATGCGATCGCGATATGGCTGTTCGACGATCATGTGCAGCCGGGCTGGTTCACCACCTCGCTCTCGATCGGCCTGACCGCCTTCTTCCTCGGTTGCGCGATCTTCGGCATGTCGATCGGGCTCCAGAAGATCATCGACCTGCTGTCGTCGCAAAGCTCGGACGATATCATCGAGGAGATCACCTCGATCGACCTGTTCAACGAGGTCTTCGAGGAGCTCAACATCGAATATGACACGATGAAGGGAAAGCAGCCGATAACGGCGATCGCGGACGACCGGACCGATGACGACCGGACCGATGACGTCTAGGGCGTCGGTCGATTATCTGATCGTCGGCGGCGGCTTCTATGGATGCTGCCTGGCGCTGTTCCTGCGATCGATATCGAAGAAGGTTATGCTCGTCGAAGCGGGCGAGGACATATTGGCCCGCGCGTCGCGGGTGAACCAGGCCCGCGTGCATACCGGCTTCCATTATCCGCGCAGCATGCTGACCGCGGTCAAGTCGCTGGTGCTGCACAAGCGCTTCGCCAGCGATTTCCCCGAGGCGATCGTCGACGATTTCCAGATGCTCTATGCGATCGCCAGCACCCGGTCGCGGGTTTCGGCGAAGCGCTTCCACGGCATGTTCCGCGACATGGGCAGCCCGATCCGGCCGGCGGATGCGTCCAGCACGGCGCTGTTCGATCCGCGCCGCATCGAGCAGGTCTTCGCGTGCCGCGAATATGCCTTCGATTACCGGGTGTTGCGTCGCAAGCTGCTGGAGCGGTTCGATGCGATCGACCTCGACGTGCGGATGCGCACCGCCGTCACCGGCATCGAGGACCGTCCAGCCGGTGCGGTAGCCCGCCTCTCGACCGGCGAGGAGATCGAGGCGCGCTTCATCTTCAACGTCACCTATTCCCAGATCAACGCGCTGCTGCGCACCGCCGGCCTGCCCGAAGCGGATATGAAGCACGAAATCGCCGAGGTCGCGCTGGTGAAGCCGCCGCCGCAGCTCGAACATCTCGGCGTGACGGTGATGGACGGCCCCTTCTTCTCCTGCATGCCGCACCCGGGCGAGGGACTCCATTCGCTGACCCACGTCCGCTACACGCCGCAGCAGAGCTGGACCGATCGATCGTCGCCATCATCCGCTTATGACCGGCTCGCGGCGGAAACACCGGAGAGCCGGCATCGCTACATGATCGCCGACGGGCAGCGCTATCTGCCCTGCCTGGCCGATGCCGAATGGCAGCGATCGCTGTTCGACGTGAAGACGGTGCTGCTCAAGAACGAGGATGATGACGGCCGGCCGATCCTGTTCCGGCGCCAGCCGCATGGATCGCACGTCATTTCGATCATGGGCGGCAAGATCGACAATATCTACGACCTGTTCGACCTGACCCGCGCCACCAGCCCGGAATGGGGGGCCGCCGACCTGCGCTACCTGACGCAGGATACGAAACAGATGCTGCCGTCATGATCGCGCGGCGCTTCGCCAGACTGCCCGAGCTGTTGCGCTTCGGCCTCGTCTCGGCGGGCGGGCTCGGCATCGATGCCGCCATCTCGCTGGGCACGACGGCCGGTTTCGGTATCCCGCTGACGCTTGGCGCCCTGATCGGGTTCTCGGCCGGCGCGCTGTTCAACTATGCCTGCCATGAGCTGTGGACGTTCGGCGGCGCGGGGCGGGCCTCGCTCCAGCGCGGAACGGTCTATATATCCATCGTCCTCGCGACGCTGGGGGTGCGGCTGGCCACGCTCCAGCTGTTGCTGATGACGGTCGACGCGCCGCCCGCGCTCCTGTTCGCTGTGAGCGTGGGTCTGTCCTTCACCACCAACTATCTGCTCTCGCGGCTGCTGTTCGGCACCCGGAAGCAGGCCTATTGAGACCCGCATGACAGATATGGCAGTACAGGATCGGGACAGCTGGCAGGTGCCCGAACATCGCGTCGATGCGTTCGGCCCGAAAGCGCATCGCCATGCGCTCGTCATCCCGATCATCAACGAAGGCGAACGCTTCCGGAACCAGCTCCGCCGGATCGCCGCAGGAGATTATCCGGTCGACATCGTGATCGCCGACGGCGGCTCGACCGACGGATCGCTCGATCCCACCTTCCTGCGCGACCACAAGGTCCGCACGCTGCTGACGAAGACCGGCCCCGGCAAGCTGAGCGCCCAGCTGCGCATGGCCTATGCATGGTGCCTGCGGGAGGACTATGCCGGCATCGTCACCGTCGACGGCAACGGCAAGGATGGCGTGGAGGCGATCACGGCCTTCTGCGACCGGCTCGATCAGGGCTATGATTATGTGCAGGGCTCCCGCTATCGCCGCGGCGGCGGCGCGATCAACACGCCGCTGTCGCGCACGATCGGCAACCGGCTGATCCATGCGCCGCTGATGAGCCTGGCCGGCCGCCACCTGTTCACCGACACGACCAATGGCTTCCGCGCCTATTCCGCCGCCTATCTGCGCGATCCCCGCGTCCAGCCCTTCCGCGACATCTTCAGCCGCTATGAACTGCTGTTCTACCTGACGGCGCGGGCGGGGCAGATCGGCGCCAAGGTGATGGAAATCCCCGTGGTCCGCGCCTATCCGCGCGGCGAGCCGGTTCCTACCAAGATCGGCGGCCGGGCGGCGCAGTTGGCCGTCCTGCGCCAGACCGTCGAGGCTGCCCTTGGCGCTTTCAACCCGCCCGCGGGGCAGGACGCCGCCCCATGACCCCGGCCGGGGACCGCTGGCGCCAACCCGTCATCGCGGCCTATGCCCTCGCGATCCTGCTGATCTTCATCGCGCGGTTCAACGGTATCAACGACGTC
>SCUQ01000304.1 GCA_004297635.1 Rhizorhabdus sp.
CGCGAGCAGGGTGGCGGAGGTCATCGCCTCCAGATTGGCGGCGGCGCTCTCGCGCGTGCCATATTTGGCGGCGATGACTTCGCCCTGCTCGGTGATGCGGATGCGGCCCTGCACGGTGCCATGCGGCTGCGCCAGGATAGCCGCGAAGCTCGATCCGCCGCCGCGCCCGACTGCACCACCCCGGCCATGGAACAGCTGGATCGCCGTGCCGGCATCGGCGAAGACCGACCTCAGCGCGCTCGACGCCTCATGCAGGCTCCATACCGACGTGAGATAGCCGCCATCCTTGTTTGAATCCGAATAGCCGACCATCACCTCCTGGTGCCCGCGCGCGGCGGTGACGGCGGCGACCTCGGGGAGGGCGAAATATCGGGTCATGATCTCGGGCGCCCGCTCGAGATCGCCGATCGTCTCGAACAGCGGCACCGCCATGATCGCCGCAGTCGGCGGCGTGCCGGGAACATAGAGCCCGGCCTCCTTGAGCAGGATGTTGACCTCCAGCATGTCGGAGACATTGTCCGCCTTGGAGATGATGTATGTGGTGATCGCCTCCGGGCCGTAGCGCCGATGCGCCTCCGCCGCCGCTTCGACGATCGCCAGTTCGGACAGCGTTTCTTCTGCATAGGCGCCAAACGGCGTACGCAGCAGCCGTTTCGAGGCAAGTTCGCTGCGCAGCAGGGCGACCCGCGCCTCCTCGTCGAGGGCGAGATAATCGGCCTCGACGCCTGCCACCCGGAGCAGATCGGCGATGACCCGTTCATGGACATCGGCATTCTGCCTCATGTCGAGCGTGGCGAGATGGAAGCCGAAGGTCTCGACCGCGCGAATCAGGCGGCCCAGCGCACCATTGCCCGACAGCGATCCCGCGCCGGTCCGGTTGAGCGCATGGGCGATTTCGACCAGATCCGCACGCAGCGCTGCGGGGTCTTCATACGCGCCCAGTTCGGCCTCGGTCGCGGGCAGGCGGGCGGGCGGGCGGCCGGTGAGCTCGCGATAGGTCTTGGACAGCCGAGAATAGATACCGGTGATAGCGCGGCGATAGGGCTCGTCGCTGCGGGTCGAGCTCTTGTCGCCACTGGCTTCGGCGAGCTTCTCCACCTCCCATGTGACCTCGGCCAGCTCGGTCGAGATGGACAGCTCCGCGCCCAGTTCGTGCAGTTCGCGCAGATAATAGCCGACCACCGTTTCGGCCGCGCGGGCCAGTGCGAAGCGCAGCGATTCGGCGTTGACGAAGGGATTGCCGTCGCGATCACCGCCGATCCAGCTACCGGGACGCAGGAAGCTGGCAGGCCGATGGCCCAGCGCGCGCTGCCACCGCGAATAGAGCGCGGGCAATGTCGGCAGGAAGATGTCGCGTAGATAGGCCAGCGCGGTCTCGACCTCATCGGCGACGTAGAGCCGCTCGCGGCGCAGCGGCCTCGTCTGCCAGAGCAGCGCGATCTGTCGATAGATCGCCTGGTCGATGAGATCGCCGTCGGTGGTCTCGACCCGCCCAATATCCTTGAGGATCATCAGCTCGGAAATCTTGTTGCGATGATCGATCATGCTCTTGCGCCGCACCTCCGTCGGGTGCGCCGTGAGCACCGGAGCGATCAGCGCTCTGTCCAGCATCTCCACCACTTTCGACCGCGAAACGCCTTCATTCTCCAGCCGGTCGAGCGCGGCGGCGACATCGGCACCGGGCTCGGCGGCGACGCCCTGCCGGTCCTCGGCGAGATTGGCGAGCATCGAGAAGAGCATGAAGCCCCGGACGAAGGCGAGCGTGTCGTCGAGGGTCAGTGCATCCAGCCCCGAATCGATCTCGTGCGATCCGACGATCCCGCGCGCCCGATCTACCGACGCCGACCGGATATATTCGATCCTCCGGAACAGCGTCTCGCCGCCATAGGCCTTGATCACGTCGCCGAGGAGGCGGCCGAGAAAGCGGATATCGGGATTCTGGGTGATGGGCGGTGCACTGGACATCGCGGGATGCTGCGCCGCAATAAAATCGAGGTCAATGCTGTTTCTGATCTTCCTGCCGTGGTTGCTCCGCCGCGAACGTCAGAGATCGGAAGAG
>SCUQ01000305.1 GCA_004297635.1 Rhizorhabdus sp.
CATGACGGCTTCGTGATCTGGACGCGGCTCTGCCCTGATCCCTTTGACGAACATGGCGGCATGCCGTTCGGCCCGGTCGACGTCGACTGGTATGTCTTCGAGGATGAGGGGATGAAACGGGTCGCGCAGAAAGGCACCGCGCGGGCGTGGCCCGAGCTCGGCCATGCGATCCATGTCGAACTGACCGGCCTGCAGCCCGATCGCCTCTATTGGTATCGCTTCATCCTGGGCCGCGACAAGACACCGCTCGGCCGCGCCCGCACCCTACCCGCGCCGGGCGCGAAGCTTGATGCGCTTCGCTTCGGTGTCGCGGGCTGCCAGCATTACGAGGACGGCCTGTTCACCGCCTACGCCCATCTGGCGCGGGAGGATGTCGCCTTCGTCTGGCATTATGGCGACTATATCTACGAGGACCGCGCCCGACAGGTCGACTATGAGCGCGACGGCTCCTGGCAGCGCTCTGTCCGCGATCATGTCGGCACCGACTGCCTGACGATCGGCGACTATCGGCGGCGCTACGCCCAGTATAAGATGGACCCCGACCTGCAGGCCGCCCATCGCGCCTCCGCCTGGTTCACCACCTTCGACGACCATGAGGTCGTCGACAACTGGACAGGCCAGGTCAGCCCCTATCAGACCGACCCCGCGCTGTTCGCGATACGCCGGGCAGCTGCGATGCAGGCCTATTATGAGCATATGCCGTTGCGGAAGAGCGCGATGCCGACGGGCGGCGCGATGCAACTCTACCGCCGCACGAGGATCGGCGATCTGCTCAACGCCCACTTCCTCGACACCCGCCAATATCGCAGCCCGCTGCCGTGCAAGGGCGGCTTCGATCCGGTCTGCCCCGGCATCGACGATCCGAAGGCGACCATGCTCGGCACCGCGCAGGAGGCCTGGCTCGGCAAGAGCCTTCGCGCGCAGGACAGCCGCTGGAATCTGATCGCCCAGCAGGTCATGATGATGTCGCTGGAACGGCGCGTGGACGATGGCGCGGAGAAGATCCGCAATGTCGACAGCTGGGCGGGCTATGAGGCGGCACGCCAGCGCATGCTCGACAGCCTCGCGGGACCGGGCAACGCGGTGGTGATGACCGGCGACGAGCACCAGAATTTCGCAGGCGAGCTGCGCCGTGCCCGCGGGGACGAGGTGGTGGCCGTCGAACTGGTGACGACGTCGATCAGCTCGGGCGGCGACGGCTGGGTGAGGCCCGAGACGGCCGAGCGGATTCGCGCCAATAATCCCGATCTGAAATATTCGAGCGACAGGCGTGGCTATACCGTCTGCGAGGTCGGCCGGGACGCATGGCAGACGCACTTCCGGGGGATCGACCAGGTGACCGCGCCCGGCGGCACCGTGTCCACGCTGAAGACCGCCACGATAGAACGCGGGCGGCCCGTGCTCAACCTTTCCTGACCGCGCGGCGCTTCAGCTTTTCGAGGGTGGCACGCTTCCACCCGTCATCGGCGGCACCCCAGCCCGCAATCTCATCGATGGTCCGGAGGCAGCCGACGCAATAGCCGCTGTCCGGATCGATCGCGCAGACATTGGTGCAGGGGGATGCGACGGTCATGACTTGCCTAGGCGGCGAGCCCGGTCAGCAGGCCGGGTGTGAGGACCTGCGGCAGCGTCTCTATTTGCCCGTCGCGCCGATAGAAGAGATAGAGCGGCACCCCCGAGCGCCCGCGCGCTTCCAGGAAACGGCCGATCGCCGGATCGCCGTTGGTCCAGTCACCCACCATCACCGCGATGCCGGAATCGGCAAAGGCCCGGCGCACCGCTGGGCGCTCGATCGCCGCCTGTTCGTTGACCTTGCAGGTCAGGCACCAGTCGGCGGTAAAATACAGGAACACGGGCTTGCGCTGCGCCTGCAGCGCGGCCAGCCGGGCCTCGCTGAAAGGTTCGCCGCCCGCGTCTCCGCCCGCTGCCGCCGTTGCAGGCGTGTTGGTCATGGGCGCGAGCAGGATGAGCGCGCCGGCGATGGCGACGACCGGAAGCAAGGGCGCCCAGCTATAGCGCTTCGCGCTCGCCTGCCGCCTGCCAACCCACCACAGCGCTAGCCCCAGCAGCAGGGCGGCGCCCAGGCCGATGACGAGATGATCGACCCCCGCCTGCCGCCCCAGCACCCAGGCGAGGCCGAGCGCCGTCAGGAACATCGGCACCGACAGGATATGGCGCATCCGCTCCATCCACGCGCCCGGCTTCGGCAACAGCCGGCGCAGCGCGGGTACGAAGCCGATCGCCAGGAAGGGCAGTGCCAGGCCGAGACCCAGCCCCGCGAACACCGCAACGGCGCCCGCGGCCGGCAGCAGCAGCGCGGCGCCCACCGCACCGGCCATGAACGGGCCGCTGCACGGCGTCGCGATCAGCGCGGCAAGCACGCCGGTCCAGAAAGCCGGGGTCGCGCCCTGCCCCCTCGTCAGC
>SCUQ01000618.1 GCA_004297635.1 Rhizorhabdus sp.
AAGGTCATGGCGATCTGCGGCGACGGCGGCTTCATGATGAACAGCCAGGAGATGGAGACCGCGGTCCGCCTCGGCCTCAACATCACGGTGCTGATCCTCAACGACAACTCCTACGGCATGATCCGCTGGAAGCAGGCGAATATGGGCTTCGCCGATTGGGGCCTGACCTATGGCAATCCGGACTTCGTCAAATATGCCGAAGCCTATGGCGCCAAGGGCCACCGCGTCGAAAGCGCCGAGCATCTGGCCAAGCTGCTCAAGGAATGCCTCGACACGCCCGGCGTCCATCTGATCGATTGCCCCGTCGACTATTCGGAAAACGATCAGATCCTGAACAAGGACATCAAGACGCTGAGCAAGCAGGTCTCATGATCGTCACCGGTTCCCGCTACGGCGGGAACCGGAAAGATCCGCGGATCGACGCGCCCCCGCTCCGGCGGGGACCGGCTCAAATGGACGGAAGACGATGAAGCTCAAGGATCAATATCCGCTCTACCTCGCCAATGAGGCTCAGCAGCCCAACACCGACCTGAAAGTGACCGACAAGTTCACCGGAGAGGTTGCCACGCTGGTGGCGCTGGCCGATGCCGCGACCATCGACAAGGGCATCGCGTGGGCGGTGAAGGCCGCCGAGCCGATGGCGAAGATGGCGAGCTATGAGCGGCAGGCCGTTCTCCAGCATTGCGTCGACCGTTTCACCGAGCGCAAGGACGAACTGGCCTATGCGCTGTGCATCGAGGCCGGCAAACCGATCAACGATTCGCGCGGCGAGGTCGGCCGCCTGATCGACACATTCCGGATCGCCGCCGAGGAATCGGTACGGATGACGGGCGAGGTGCAGCCGCTCGACATATCCCCGCGGGCGAAGGGCTATCAGGGTATCTGGAAGCGGGTGCCGATCGGCCCCTGCTCATTCATCTCGCCGTTCAACTTCCCGCTGAACCTCGCGGCCCACAAGATCGCCCCGGCGATCGCGGTCGGCTGTCCTTTCGTGATGAAGCCGGCAAGCCGCACGCCGCTGGGCGCGATCATCATGGGCGAGGTGCTGGCCGAGACCAATCTGCCCAAGGGCGCCTTCTCGATCCTGCCTGCCGCGCGCGACGGGGCAGACCTTTTCACCACAGACGATCGGCTCAAGTTGCTGTCCTTCACGGGTTCGCCCGATGTGGGCTGGGATCTGAAGGCGCGCTGCGGCAAGAAGAAGGTCGTACTGGAACTCGGCGGCAACGCGGCGGTGGTGATCGACGCCGATGCCGATCTCGACGACGCGGTCGACCGCACCGTCTTCGGCGCCTTCTACCAGTCGGGACAGTCGTGCATCGGGGTGCAGCGGATCCTCGTCCATGATGCGGTCTATGACTCGTTCAAGGCGAAGCTGGTCGCGAAGACCCGTACGCTGATCGCCGGCAATCCACATGACGAGAAGACCTTCGTCGGCCCGATGATCGACGTCAAAGAGGCGGAGCGCCTCGACAACTGGATTCAGGAAGCCACGGCCAAGGGTGCCACGCTGCTGTGCGGCGGCAAGCGCGAAGGCGCGATGCTCGAAGCGACCCTGCTCGAAAATGTCGATCTGAACAGCAAGATCAATCGCGAGGAAGCCTTCGGCCCGGTCGCCTTCCTGATCCGCTTCAGCGACTGGCATGAGGCGCTGAAGATCGTCAACGATTCGAAATTCGGCCTGCAGGCCGGCATCTTCACCCGCGACATCT
>SCUQ01000003.1 GCA_004297635.1 Rhizorhabdus sp.
GCCGGTGCTCGACGTCGACGGCGACCTGCTGGTCGGATTCAAGCCGGATATCTATCAGGCGAAGCTGGGCTGATCAGCTGACCGGCTGTACCTGACGGTCGACCGTGGTGCGGTTCCGCCCGGCTTCCTTGGAGGCATAGAGTGCCCGGTCGGCACGCTTGATGATGTCCGCAAGGATGTGGTCGCCATGGCCCATCCCGGCGACTCCGAAGCTTGCCGTCAGCCGGAGCGGAAGGTCTCCGATCCGTTCCGACATGATCCGGTTGCGCAATGTTTCCACCCGGCATCGCGCCGTTTCGGTATCGGTACCTGGGAAGAACAGGATGAATTCCTCGCCGCCGAAGCGGCCATAATGATCGGGTCCGTCAAGCTGTTCGGCGAACAGCCCGGTCAGCCGGCACAGGACGTCGTCGCCATGGCTATGGCCGTAGAGATCGTTGATCTCCTTGAAGTGATCGACATCGCAGATCGCGATGGTGAGCGGCCGGCCGTTCGCGCCGGCCTCCGCCATCAGACGGGCGCCGACGGTCTCGATCGCGCGGCGGTTCGGCGCTCCGGTCAGCGTGTCGGTATCGGCGGCGATGCGCATCCTCTCCGCGAGGTCGCCCGCGAGCAGATAGAGCGAAAATATGCCGGCCGCGACCGTCAGCCCCGGAAGGCCGAGGAAGACGATCAGCTGATAAGCGCGTTCGAGCTCCGGCGTCGGTGTGTTGCGCATCGCCGCCAGAACGATGCCGCCACACATCTCGATCGCGGCCAGGGCATAGCTGGTGATGACGATCGGCAATTCACCAAGCCGCAGGCGCCGGCCCGGCCGCAGCAGCGCGGTCGTGCCGAAAATCAATATCGTCGCGGCGTAAAGCGGTACGACCGCGCTGCGATAGCCCCGGCTGGGATCGACATAGCTGAACCAGAGGATGATGCATGTCGCCAAGGCGTGGCTGGCAGCGAGCCTGCCGAGATATAGCGGCAGACCGGCCCGCAGCCGATAGGCGGTCGCCGCCAGGATCGGCGGGGTCATCGCGATCATGCTCACGATCAGATTGATCGGGATGTTGCCACGGAACCGGAAGATATAGATCGCGTCGGCCACGTAGAGCAGCACGTTCGTGCCAAAGGTTGCGGCAAGGATATAGGCGATCCGGGCCTGGCCGAGCGTCCGCGCCGCCAGCAGCATCGCCAGCGCCATCAGCGCATTGACGACCAGCAGCACCGCGAAAATGAAGACATCTGCCGACACCTGGCCGGTCGCTCCCCCTCAACCCCGGCCTCCATCATAATCGCAACGACCGTCATCGCAAATGGAGTTGTCGTCTTATCCCGGGGAGTCGCGCGCCACGGCTTCACCTCAGCCGTTTTCCTGTCTATCCGGCGATATCAAGGAGATCCCGGCATGACCCCCATAGCGAAGATATTGCTGCTCGGTTCGGGCGAGCTCGGCCGCGAATTCGTGATCGCGGCGAAGCGGCTCGGCGCGCATGTCGTCGCGTGCGATTCCTATGCGGGCGCGCCCGCGATGCAGCTGGCTGACGAGCATGAGATATTCTCGATGCTCGATGCCGCGGCTCTGGCGGCAGTGATCGACAAGCATCGGCCGGACCATATCGTTCCCGAGGTCGAAGCGATCAGGACCGAGGTCCTCAAGGATTATGAGGATCGCGGATTTTCGATCGTGCCATCGGCGCGCGCGACGATGCTGACGATGAACCGTGACCGCATCCGCGATGTGGCGGCGGAGGAGCTGGGGCTCGTCACCTCGCGCTTCCTCTACGCCGAAAGCCTGGATGAGATGCGCGATGCCGTCGCCAAGGTTGGCATCCCCTGCGTCGTCAAGCCGGTCATGTCCTCTTCTGGCAAGGGGCAGAGCATCGTCACCGCCGAGGGCGCGGTTGATGCCGCATGGGATTATGCGGTCGACGGCATGCGCGGAGACCGCAAGCGGGTGATCGTCGAGGCGTTCATTGCCTTCGACTATGAAATCACCCTCCTGACCATCCGCACACGGCAGGGCGTGATGTTCTGCGAGCCGATCGGGCACCGCCAGGAGCGGGGCGACTATATGGAAAGCTGGCAGCCGACGCCGATGTCGGCCAAGGCCCTGACAGCCGCGCAGGACATGGCGAGGAAGGTGGTCGACAATCTCGGCGGCTATGGCCTGTTCGGGGTCGAGTTCTTCGTAGCGGGCGAGCAGGTGATATTCTCGGAACTGTCACCCCGGCCGCATGACACCGGCATGGTGACGCTCATCTCGCAGAATCTGACCGAGTTCGACCTGCATGCCCGGGCGGTGCTGGGCCTGCCGATCCCGCATATTCATCTCAACGGCGCCGCCGCGTCGGCGGTGATCCTGGCCGATCGCCATGCCGAGGATTTTCATTTCGAAGGACTGGCCGAGGCGCTGGCGCCGGTGGCTGGCGCGGAAACCGACGTCCGGCTGTTCAGCAAGCCCGTGACCCGTCCCAATCGGCGCATGGGAGTCGCACTGGCGCTGACGCGCGAGGGCAGTGCCGACGATGCCCGTGCCGCGGCACGGGCGGCGGCGGCGAAGGTGAAGATCGTCTATGAAGGGGAGCAGGGATGACACGCAGGCTGATCTCGTCGGGGTCTCCGTTCGAAGCCCAGGTCGGCTATAGCCGTGCCGTGGTCGACGGGGACTGGGCCTTCGTCGCCGGGACGACCGGCTACGATCCCGAGACGCGCGTCATGCCGGAGAACGCCGCCGATCCGGCGCGCAATGCGCTGGCGCTGATCGCCCGCACGCTGGAAGGCGCGGGGTTCGCCATGGCCGATGTCGTGCGTGCCACCTATTATTTTACCGACGCCGCTTACTGGGACGAGGTGGGCCCGGTGCTGGGCGAGGTGTTTGGCACGATAAGGCCGGCAGCGACGGCACTCATCGTCGGCCTGATCAAGCCCGAGATGAAGGTCGAGATCGAAGTGACAGCACTTCAGCAACGGGATCTGGTATAATTTACCGAATATGGGCGCTTAATGCCGAATATTGGCGATGTGGCGCGACCTCGGATCGTAAAAACATCAGAATTTTAAGCTAAATCGCATTTGGCACGCTTCCTGCTGATGTGTGTGCATCCACAACGCACATCGAAAGGGACGTTACCATGCAGAGCCTCAAGAACACCGTCGCCGGC
>SCUQ01000604.1 GCA_004297635.1 Rhizorhabdus sp.
GGCGGCGCTGCTGGTGACTACATCCAGGGCAATGCCGGCAACGACACGCTGGCTGGCGGTAACGGTTCGGATCGTCTCCTCGGCGGTGCGGGCAACGACACCATCTCGGGCGGCGCTGACCAGGATACCGTTAACGGTAACACCGGCAACGACACGATCGACGGCGGCACCGAGAATGACTTCCTTCGCGGCGGTCAGGGCAATGACGATGTTCGTGGCGGTGCAAACGCCGACACGATTCTCGGCGACCTCGGCACCGACACGCTCGTTGGTGGCACTGGCGTTGACCTCGTTGCTGGTGGCGCCGGAAACGATGTGTTCGTTTTTGGTTCGACCACGACCAGCGTGACCGATGCCGCTCCGGTGACCCCGGCCGGCACGACCGTTGCTCAGTATGAGACTGTTGCTGATTTCACCAATGGTGAAGACACGTTCCAGATCCGCGGCAGCACCACCAGCGCGGTCGCTTTCGGTACCGCGACGGCCGATGTCGTTCGCGGCTCGTCGGATGCGGTTTTCAACACCGTGTCGGCAGCAACCACCTATGCCCAGCAGCTGCTGGACGCGAACGCCAGCCTGGTTGACGTGGCTGCCGTGAAGGTTGGCAGCGACGTCTATCTGTTCTGGGCGTCGGATGCTTCGGCTGGTGCACTGGTCGATAACATCGTGAAGCTGCAGGGCGTAAGCGATGTGTCCCTGATCACTGGTGGTGCTTCGGGCGACTTCGTCTGATCCTTTGCATCATCGAATGAATTGGGGCCGGTCGAAAGACCGGCCCCTTTTCTTTGCGCCCTCATTTGGTATTCCAAATGTTCGATATGGACCTCGATATTCCGGTTCTACAGCCATTGGCTGCAGGCGAGCGCTAGGCGTCTCGCTGGCCTGTTTTCCGCACGAAGGTGATCATGGACAGCAGATTGCTCGCTGCCAGCACGGCACTGAATGAGGGGCGGAAGCCGGCCGCAATCGAATTGCTGACGGACTATCTCTCGGACAATCCCAGTGAGGTGCAGCCCAAGGCTTATAGCGTATTGCTAAATCTGCTTTGGGAAACTGGTAACATCGACGATGGCCTGCGCTGGAGCGATCGAGCAATAGCCGTTTCACCACGAAATGGAGACATTCTCAGCCTTCGTGGCGCCTTTCTTCGCATGGCAGGTCGCCTTGTGGAGGCGATCGAAGCCTTCGACCGGATATTGAGGCTGAATCCCAAGGACATCGCCGCACAGATTAACAAGGGCTATTGCTATAATGATCTCGGCAACGGCAAGGCTGCGGAAGCGATCTTTGCGAAGCTCGTCCGTCATGATCCGCGCAACGCCGTTCTTCAAAGGGCACTTGCCCGGGCGATGACCGCCCAAGGCAAATTCGTCGCTGCGGAAACAAAGCTTCGCCAGATCCTAGCCATAAACAAGCGAGACGTTGACGCTTGGCTGGACCTTTCGGCGGCAGCATCGGATCGGTCAGACACGGCCGAGGCATTGGCCGTTCTTGAACGAGCGCTGCAGCTAATGCCGGAGGATCTCCGGCTATTGAGGGCGAAGATCATTTTACTGCGTCTCACTGGAGAGAGACGTCAGGCAATCCCTATTTTATCAGGTCTTTTGCCGCACCACGGGAACACGCCATGGCTTCTGTACGAACTCGCCATTGCGCTGATCGGCACGAATTTACGTGAGGCGATTGCCCTGTTGCACCGTGCCATAGACTTGGCACCGGCGATCGGCGATTATCGCCTAGCCCTCGCAGAATGCCTCCTCAGGCAGCACGGATCGCCTGAAGGCCGTAATGTCGATGCCGCCTACGAGGTGCTGGCCAATTTTCCAGCGGCTCCTTCGCTCAAAGGCTACGACGCGAAAGTACGAGCGGACGTCTTTTCCCAAGCCGCCGACTTTTCTGGCGTCGATGCCCTTGGCAGCTTTGACGAATTGGGGAAGCTTTGGGCATCAGGCGGACAGCCGGGTGCGCTGATGCCCCATCTGGCACGTGTAAGAAGGCCTGCCGACCGCCATTCGCTGATCGACCAGCATCGCCTTCTTGGGGACGATCTGCTCTCAAAGGCACGCCGCAATCCCATTGATTATCCCCAACCGCGGCCAAGAACGAAGATACGTATCGGCTTCATGTCCTCGGATCTCAGAGGGCATCCCGTAAGCTATTTTGCTTGGCCCCTATTCGAGCATGTCGATCGCGATCGGTTCGAAATCTATTGCTATTCCTGGTATGAGGAGGGCGAACCCGACACGACACAGCACCGCATTGCCTCTATGGTCGATGCATTCCGCTGGCATCCCCTGATCGGCTCACGCGAGGCGGCCCAGCTCATCGCCAATGACGATCTCGATATATTGTTCGAGCTTGGCGGCATGAGCCATATGAGCAAGCTCGATGTCATGGCTTGGAAGCCAGCGCGTCGATGCGCGAGCTGGCTCGGTTATCCGCATTCGACGGGGCTCGAAACAATCGACTATCTGCTTGTCGATCCGTTCCTAAATCCGCCCGATCCGAAGCTGCTGATCGAAAAGCCTCTGCTTATGCCGCAGAGCTGGATCGCAATGGGTGGGCTGGCCTTCCCCGACAACCTTGCCATCACGCCACTGGCACCGGTTCGGCGCAACGGCATCGTCACTTTCGGCACCGCCAACAACCCCTACAAATATAATGAAGCCATGCTCCGGACCTGGGCGCAAGTGATGGCGCGGGTGCCCGGCTCGCGGTTCATCTTCGTGCGACCCGAAAGCGGATCGAAGGTCTTCGTTCGTAATATTCTCGCACAATTCGCGGCCGAAGGTGTGAGCAGCGACCGGATCGAGTTTCGCGCCGTGCGAGGCGGACATATGACGCACTATAATGACATCGACGTCGCGCTCGACACCTTCCCCCAGACGGGCGGGACCACGACGTGCGAAGCGCTATGGATGGGCGTACCGACCGTGACTGTCATCGGCGAAGCCTTGTTCGAACGGCTGAGCTACTCGATCCTAAGCAATGCCGGCCTCAACGACCTATGTGCCGCGACACCCGAGACCTTTATCGACATCGCCGTGAAGCTGGCGAGCGAACCCGACCGGATTCAAGCCCTCCGCACGGGATTGCGCGATCAGATTCGCGCGGGCCCGCTAGGCAACGAGAAACAGTTCGCGCGGGACTTTTACGATTTGATCGCCCACACCGTCGAAACGTCGCCGCTCTTCGCCACCTAGTGCCAACGACGCAATCAGCGTGTTCAATCGTAGGGAATGCCACAGCCTATGAATCCCAAGCTCGCCGCCGCCAATGCTGCTCTCGCGCAGGGCGACCGCGCTGGAGCGGTCGACCTGATCATTGACGCCTTGTCCGATCGAAGCTTGCCCGATGAACAACTATATCGCGTTCTGTTGAGCAATTTGCTGACACTTCGTCGCTATGCTGAAGGTGTAGATTGGGCCGCTAAGGCCCTCGATCTGGTTCCGCATAGCTACGAATTCCATAATTATCTGGGCGTCTTCCTTCGCCGCACGGCGCGCTATAACGAGGGCCTTGCAATACTGGACAAGGCGATCGCCCTGCGGCCTGATGAACTGTCGGCCTATGCCAACAAGGGTAATATTCTGAATGACATGAACGACGGAGAGGCGGCGGAAGTCGTCTTCAACCTGCTGGTCCAACGCTCACCACGTAATACGGAATTCCAACGCGCGCTGGGACGGGCACTCTGGTTACAAACGAAATTGGATGCTGCGGCAGTGCGCTTTCGGCAAGCCATCGGGTTGCAGAAGGACAATCTGGAGGCTTGGCTCGATCTGTCGGCAGTCGTGATCGAGAGCGGCAAGGCCGAGGCCGGCCTCAAGATATTGGACAAGGGTCTGGCGGCGCACCCCAATTCACCGCGACTGCTGCGCGCCAAGGCGGCGGCGTTCCGCCGCCTCGGCCGCGCGTCAGAAGCGCGGGAGCTTCTCGAATCCCTGCGAGAATTGATGGACGGCACAGCATGGTATCATCACGAATTCGGAAGATTGCTGAGCGATACAGATCGCTTGCAGGCCAATGAGCATTTCCGGAGGGCCCTGGAAATCGACCCATACGACCTAGACGCGCGCATGGCGCTCATCGAGGCTTTCGATGAGCGC
>SCUQ01000027.1 GCA_004297635.1 Rhizorhabdus sp.
CTTCCCCATCAGCGGTGTCACCCCCGCTCTGTTGACGGGCGTGGTTTCGACGGCGGCGCTCGTCATTGCGATAGGATCGTTCCGCCGTTTTGGCAGAGGCCGCCACACGGGGCTGACCTACGCGGTCAGTGCCACGTTCGCGCTCTACCTCAACCTGTTCGTGCTGGTTGTGCAGAGCTTCCTCAAGGTCCCGGCGCTCCATGCTCTGGCGCCAACGGGAACCGAGGCGCCCTTCCTGATCGCCCAGGGCCTCGTGCTCGCAGCCAGCATTGCACTTGGCTTCGGAGCGTTCCTCGGAACGCGGCGGGAGGTGCTACCCGCCGCCTGAGCTGGTCATCCGTCGTGACGGCAGACGCTGCGCTTGCCGGGCAGGCGCAGCGTCTGCCCATGCGCCGTCAGTCGATGCCTACGATAAGACCATCACCGATCCAGCGGCCCAGCATCTGGCCGGCCGCGGGGACGCCGGCGTCCTCCCCCAGCCGTTCGATCATCGCCGCGCACACTGCGCCGAAACTCGCGCCGCCCTGCACCAGCTCGATCGCATCGGCCTCGCCCGGTTCGGCAGTACGAAAACAGGACACCAGCCCCTGCCGCCAGACGATGATCGTCGCCGGATCGGGCAGCCATTCCACCGCGGGCGGCATCTCCTCAGCCGACAGGGCCGACCAGATCGCCGCCGCATTCGTCCGGAAGCTCGTCGTCCGCAATGTCGGCCCAGAGCGCAGTATCGCCGCATCCCAATCGATATCCGCGAATGTCGCCGGATCGACCGGAACGCTGTCCGCCCCTACAAAGGCCTCGGACAGGGCAAGGTCCAGCCAACCCAGTTCGCCAATCTCGGGATCGTCGGGGAAAAGCCGTTCGAGCGTCGCTGGAAACCCCTTGGCGTAGGCATCCAGTGTCCAGGCATGCGGTGGAACCGCATCGATATGTGCGACGGCGGTGGACAGGAAACGCTCGTCGCCGATCCATGCATGGACCCGCTCGAAAGCCTCGGTAAGGACGGCGACGAGCGAGGCCCGATAGTTGTTCTGATAGACGTCGAGACCGGGGCGCGCCGCCGGCCCCAGGCGATCGGCCGCGTCGTCGGACGCGGCTGCGATCCAGGCGCGGAAATCACGCTGCAGTTCGAGCAGGCTCATGCCGCCCTCCGCTTGTGCGGCTTCGCCATGTCGCGGGCCACCTGCAATTCGTCGAGCAACTCAGCGAGCGGGGGGATGTCATCGTCACGTTCGATCATCGTCGGCACGGCGCCGATCCGCGCCACGGCATCCTC
Source organism: Rhizorhabdus sp. (assembly GCA_004297635.1). Taxonomy (GTDB): domain Bacteria; phylum Pseudomonadota; class Alphaproteobacteria; order Sphingomonadales; family Sphingomonadaceae; genus Rhizorhabdus. Next base: position 1,277 of record SCUQ01000027.1, read on the forward strand.
GTACAGTGCCCAGACCGGGGCCGGCACCGGCTTGTCATGCGTATCGATTAGCAGAGTCCGGCCCTGGCTGTGCCCGGCGAGGTGAATCTGACCCACTCGATCGGCCGGAATGCCCGCCAGATAATCGCGCGGATCGAAGCCGTGGTTGCTGCCGCTGACATAGATGTTGTTGACGTCGAGCAGCAGACCGCAGCCGGTGCGGCGGCACATCGCGTCAAGAAATTCCCATTCGCTCATCGGCGACTGATCGAACGCCACATAGCTCGACGGATTCTCGATCAGCATGGCACGGCCCAGCACGTCCTGGGCCACGCCGATATTGTCGCAGACCACGTCCAGGGCCTCTTCGGTATAAGGCAAAGGCAACAGGTCATGCGAATTGAAGCCCTCGATCCGGGTCCAGCAGAGATGGTCGGACACGACCATCGGCTCGATCTCGTCGACGAGAGCACGGAGCAGCCTTAGATAGTCCCGATCGACCCCGTCGGCCGATCCCACCGACATCGAAACGCCGTGCAGGGCTACCGGATGCCGTTCCCGGACCTGGCGAAGAATGTGGCGTGGGCGGCCGCCGGCCACCATGAAATTTTCTGAGATCACCTCGACGAAATCGACCGCGACGGGCGTCTCACCGTCAAGGAAATCGCCATAATGCGGCTTGC
>SCUQ01000306.1 GCA_004297635.1 Rhizorhabdus sp.
ACCATCCGGTGATGGCCGATGCGCCGCAGGTGATCGCCACGACCGGCAGCGCCGGACTCGCCGATGCGGTCGAGCAGCATCTTGCGCGCTATTTCGCGACATTCGGCCGCGATCTGCCACCGGATGGGCTATATGATCGCGTTCTCGCCGAGGTGGAGCGACCGCTGCTCGAACTGAGCATGGCGGCCGCCAAGGGCAATCAGCTGCGTGCCGCACGCCTGCTCGGGATCAATCGCAACACCCTGCGCAAGAAGCTGACCGATCTGCAAATCGACGCGGTCGCGGCCCGGCGGGGCGAATAATTTCCCCTCATTCCGGCGTTCATCGATCGACGCGCCCCGCGAGCATGGCTGCGCTCCACCTGCCTGACATCGAACGCTGCGCGGAGCGATGATATCGCCGTAACGACATTCTGCTTCGACTAACTGCAGCTTAACTGTGTTCCAGAAGCCACGGTGTTGTGGTAATCGAGCCACGATGGTGGCGTTGGCTCTAGCATTCCGGCGGTGGCGCAGGCGCGCGGCGGCGGCGTGGCGGCCTCGACGGATCATGCCGATGGTCGAAATCGGCGCGCCGCTGCTCACCCTGCTGATCGTCATCGTCAGCTATCGCATCGTCACCGCCAGCGGCGCGCTCGAGGTGACGATCTCTCCGACCATCGTCGCGCTGCTGCTCGGTGCGAACCTGCTTGCCTTCATGGGCCTGATGGTGCTCGCGGCGCGGCGCGTCGCCCTTCACCGCGCGGCCCGGTCGGAACTTGGGGGCAGGGCACGGCTGCATGTCCGGCTTGTCGCCTTCTTCTCGCTGATCGCGACCGCGCCGACCCTGCTCGTCGTGGTCTTCGCGTCGCTGCTGTTCCAGCTCGGCACCGAATTCTGGTTTTCGGACAAGGCCCGGGTCGTGCTGCGCAGTTCGGAAAGCGTGGCGCAGGCCTATGTGACGGAGAGCAAGGAACGGCTGCTCGGCGATATCCTCGCCATGTCGGGCGATCTGCGCGGCGCGCTGAGCGCCACCACCGTCGACGATCCGCGCTTCGCGCCCTTCTTTGCCCGCCAGGTCGCCTATCGCGGCCTGTCCGAAGCCGCGATCATCAATATCGACCGGCAGGGCGAGGCCCAGCTCATCGCGCTGGCCAATCTCGACAAGCGCTCGCTGGACAAGCGGCTGCCGCTCGCGACGATCCCGTTCCTCCAGGGTGGCCAGCCCCGCATCACCGCCGAAGCCGGCGACCGGATCGAGGGCACCATCCTGCTCGATGCGGCCAGCCGCACCTATCTCTATATCTCGCGCCAGTCGGATCGCGACGTGCTGGCCCAGGCCGCGCGGGCGCGATCGGCGCTCGGCGATTATGTGGCGACGGTCGATCGTGCCCGCGCGCTTCAGCTGCGCTTCAACATCCTGCTCATGATCGTCGCTCTGGCCATCCTTGGCATCGCGATCTGGGTGGCGATGACGGTTGCCGATCGCCTCGTTCGTCCGGTCAACGAACTCGTGGCGGCCGCGCGCCGCGTGGCGGCCGGCGACCTGAGCGCACGGGTGGCCGTCAATCCCGGCGCGGACGAAATCGGGACGCTGGGTAGCGCCTTCAATCGCATGACCCGCAAGCTTGGCGAGCAGACCGGCGCGCTGGTATCCGCCAACAGCCAGCTGGAAAGCCGCAGCGCCTTCATCGAAGCCGTGTTGGCGGGGGTGACGGCGGGGATCATCTCGGTGGACGGCGAACGGCGCGTGACCCTGGTCAATGCGTCGGCCCGCACCATGCTTGCGCTCGACGAAGCCGCCGAGGGCAAGGCGCTGGCCGAGGTGTCGGCGGAGCTCGACAAGGTGCTCGACAGCGCCGACCGCGAGGTCGTCGTACAGACCGTCATCGATGGCGAGCCGCGGACCCTCGCGGTCCGCTCGGTCGCGGCGGAAGGCGCGCAGGTGCTGACCTTCGACGATATCACCCAGCGTCTTGCGGACCAGCGCCGGGCCGCCTGGGCCGATGTCGCACGCCGCATCGCGCATGAGATCAAGAACCCGCTCACCCCGATCCAGCTCGCTGCCGAGCGGCTACAGCGACGCTATGGCAAGGAAATCACCTCCGACCCCGGCGTATTCGAGCGGCTGACCGCCACGATCATTCGCCAAGTGGGTGACATGCGCCGCATCGTCGACGAGTTCTCGTCCTTCGCGCGCATGCCGAAGCCGGCATTCCGGCATGAGGCGATCGTCGACATCGCCCGTCAGGCGATGTTCCTGCAGGAGGTGGCGCACCCGGCGATCAGCTTCAGTCTCGACAGCGAGGGCTTGGCCCCGACCATGGTGTGCGACCGCCGCCAGCTTGGGCAGGCACTCACAAATCTGGTGAAGAACGCGGTCGAAGCCATTGAAGAGAATGATGATCAGCATGCGCCCGGCGTGATCGCCATGACGATCCGGGTCGAGGGCGGGCGGCTGCGTATCGTGCTGGCCGACAACGGCCCCGGCCTGCCGGCCGAGCGCGAGCGGCTGACCGAACCCTATATTACGACGCGCAAGCGCGGCACCGGCCTCGGTCTCGCGATCGTCCGCAAGATCGTCGAGGACCATCTCGGTACGCTGGCACTGCGTGACCGGCCCGGCGGCGGCACGATGGTCGAGCTCGATTTCGACCTGGAGTCGCTGGCATCGCTCGGCGAGGATCCGGCTGCGACCGACGCCGAAGAAGCGAGATTTCCCGCATTGAAACGAAGTGGAGCCGGTTAAGGCATGGCGCTCGAGATCCTGATTGTCGATGATGAGGCCGATATCCGCGATCTGGTCGCGGGTGTGCTCGAAGATGAGGGCTATGCCGCGCGCACAGCCGCCGACAGCGATACGGCGCTGGCCGCGCTGGACGAGCGACGGCCGTCGCTGGTGCTGCTCGACGTCTGGTTGCAGGGATCGCGGCTGGACGGGCTGGACCTGCTCGACGAGATCAAACGGCGCGACCCCACCCTGCCGGTGCTGATGATCTCGGGCCATGGCAATCTCGATACGGCGGTCGCCGCGATCCGACGCGGGGCCACCGATTTTATCGAAAAGCCGTTCGAGGCCGAGCATCTGTTGCTGCTCGTCGGCCGAGCCACCGAAACCGATCGCCTTCGCCGCGAGAATGCCACGCTCAGGGCACAGATCGGTCAGGAAGATGAACTCACCGGCAGCTCGGGAGCGATCAACGGCATTCGCGCGACGCTGAAGCGGGTGGCCGCGACCGGCAGCCGCGTGCTGATCAGCGGCCCGGCGGGCGTGGGCAAGGAGGTGGCCGCGCGTCTGCTGCACCTGTGGAGCAATCGGGCTCAGGCGCCCTTCATCGTGGTCAGCGCGGCCCGCATGGAGCCCGAGCGGGTCGAGGAGGAGCTGTTCGGCGTCGAGGAGAATGGCGAGCTCATCCGTCCGGGTCTGCTCGAGCAGGCGCATGGCGGCACGCTGTTCCTCGACGAGATCGCCGACATGCCGCTGACCACCCAGGCCAAGATATTGCGGGTGCTCACCGAGCAGGCCTTCAACCGGGTGGGCGGGCAGCGCATCGTCAAGGTCGACGTGCGCGTCGTATCCGCGACGGCACGGAGCCTCCCGGAGGAGATCGAGGGCGGTCGCTTTCGCGAGGACCTCTATTATCGGCTCAACGTGGTGCCGGTCGTGATTCCAGCCCTGGCGGAGCGGCGCGAGGACATTCCGGCACTGATCGAGCATTTTCTGGCCCGCTATGCCTCCGAGCGCCGGGTACCGACGCCGGCGGTGACGGAAGATGCGGTCGGCGCGCTGCAGACCTATGACTGGCCAGGCAATGTGCGCCAGCTGCGCAACATCGTCGAACGGACGATGATCCTGGCCCCCGGCGATCGAATCGGTCGGATCGAGCTCGACATGCTCCCCGCCGAAATATTGAGCGATCAGGCGAAGCTCGCGCCGGGCGAGGCGGCGCGATCGATCATGGGCACGCCGCTGCGTGAGGCGCGTGAGACCTTCGAGCGGGAGTATCTGCGCGTCCAGATCCGCCGCTTCTCAGGTAATATCTCCAAGACGGCGTCCTTCATCGGCATGGAACGCTCGGCCCTGCACCGGAAGCTGAAGACGCTTGGCCTGGTCGACCCGCGCGAGGATGGCGACGAGGTTTGACCCCATGTCGGCGGGCATGCTGACCGTGTTTCGGCATTCACCGCACGCTTGGTCTTGGGCTGGAAAGCCCTGTTGTCCGCTGCAGTCCACATCGCCTGGTCCGTCCGGGAAACTGGCGTGCCGAACAGGTTCAGCATGACGGCCCGATTCTGTTAAAAATGCTGCAACTGCTAAGTGGACGTGGGGAGCACGCTGGGTTATCATCCCTCCGTCGCGCATAGGGCGGGACAGGCACGACGCCATGCAACGGCGCAATAAGCGGGTCATGAGCTCGCCAAGACCGGAGACCGGCATATGGCCGACAAGGTCAATAATCTTCAGGATA
>SCUQ01000628.1 GCA_004297635.1 Rhizorhabdus sp.
CCCCGCATTGGCGACGAGCGCATCGATGCGGCCGAAGCGCGCCGCGATGGCGTCGATCGCCGTACGGCTGGCGTGCGGATCGCCGATGTCCATCGCCCAGGCGAACGCTTCAGCGCCCCGCGCCCGGGCTTCCGCCGCCACGGTTTCGGCGGGCTCCAGCGCGCGGCCGGTGACGATCACCGTCGCGCCCACATCGGCCAGCGTCAGCACGGCCGCCCGGCCGATCCCCCGCGTCCCGCCGATCACCAGGATGATCTTGTTCTTGCAGGAAAAGATCATCAAGCGTCCCAATCATATCCCGACAGGAATTTGCTGGCCGCCACCGCGATCTGGATGGTCGGCGGGCCTTCCTCCAGCCAGTTCAGCCGGGCATCGCGGTACAGGCGCTCGATAGGATGGGCGCGGGTGTAGCCGATGCCGCCATGGATGAGCAGCGCCCGATCGGTCACCCGGCCGACGGCTTCGAGGCCGAACAGCTTGCACATCGACGCTTCGGCCGGGATGCGCCGACCCTGATCCCATTTGTTCGCCGCATCCTCGATCATGCCGCGCAGCGCGTAGATGTCGGTCCCCATTTCGGCGAGGTAGCGCTGGATCGCCTGGCGGGTGGCGATCGCCTTCCCGAAGGTGATCCGCTGCTTGGCGAAGGCCAGCGACAGTTCGAACGAGCGCTCGGCCGTGCCCAGCGAGGTCGCGGCGATGAAGACGCGGCTGATTTCCAGCAGTTCCTCCATCTGGGTAAGGCCCTGGCCCTCCTTGCCGACGATCCGGCTGGCCGGAACCCGGACATTGACGAGATCGAGCTGGCCGTGCTCACCGCCTTTGCAGCCCATCGTTTCCGGCAGCGGCGTGATCGTAAAACCGGGCGTCCCGCGCTCGACCATGATGCTGCTGATGCCGGCCGCGCCGGCGCTGGGATCGGTCTTGGCGATGATCATGAAATGGGTGGCAATGTCCGAATTGGTGATCAGCCATTTGCGGCCGTTGATCACATAATCGTCGCCGTCGCGGACCGCGGTGGTGCCGATGTCCATGCCCGATCCGAAATCGGGCTCGGTCAGGCCGAAGGCGACCGATTTCCTGCCCTGCGCGACATCGGGCAGGATTTCCTGCAACATCTCCTCCGATGCGGCTTCCAGCAGGCCGTGGCTCGCGGAATTATGGACGTGCATCAGCACGCGGATGCCGCCCTGGATCTTCGCGAACTCCGCCAGGATCGGGAGATATTGGCGGGTGGACAACCCGATCCCGCCATAGCGCTTCGGGATCAGCAGCCCGAAAGCGCCCATCTTGCGGAGCAGCGGATCGACGATCTCGTGCGGGACATGCTCCTCATTCTCGATCTGCTCCTCCAGCGGATCGAGATCGCGCCAGATCGCCTCGAAAATGCTCTGCTTGAACGCCTGATATTCGTCATCGGGGAGGGCGCTTTCCTCGAC
>SCUQ01000028.1 GCA_004297635.1 Rhizorhabdus sp.
TCGCGATCGCCTCGTCATCGGTCATCACCATGCCGCCCCGCGGGCCGCGCAACGTCTTGTGCGTCGTGGTGGTGACGACATGGGCATGGCCGAACGGGGTCGGATGCACGCCGCCGGCGACGAGCCCGGCGAAATGGGCCATGTCGACCATGAACAACGCGCCGACCTCGTCCGCGATCGCGCGGAAGCGGGCGAAGTCGATGTGGCGCGGATAGGCCGATCCGCCGGTGATGATCAGCTTGGGCTTATGCTCGCGGGCGAGCGCCTCGACCTGGTCGAAATCGATGCGGTGATCGTCGGGCCGCACGCCATATTGGATGGCGTTGTACCATTTGCCCGACATCGCGGCCTTGGCGCCGTGGGTCAGGTGGCCGCCGGCATCGAGGCTGAGGCCCATGATCGTGTCGCCGGGCTTGGTCAGCGCGAGCATTACCGCGCCGTTCGCCTGCGCGCCCGAATGCGGCTGGACGTTGGCGAAGCCGCAGTTGAACAGCTGCTTGGCGCGATCGATCGCTAGCTGCTCGACCACGTCGGACGGGTGGCAGCCCTGATAATAGCGCTTGCCCGGATAGCCCTCGGCATATTTGTTGGTGAAGACCGACCCCTGCGCCTCGAGCACGGCCTTGGAGACGATGTTCTCCGACGCGATCAGCTCGATCTGCTTCTTCTCGCGCGAGATTTCCTGCTGCAGGCCGCCGAACACCGCCGGATCGGCGGCGGCGAGGCCGCGGGTGAAGAATCCGTCGGGCTGGACGTCGGACAGGGTGGCGGCCGGGTTGCTGCTCATGCATGCTCCTTGTGGAAGCGGGGGTGGGTCAGTTTGTCGACGCGCCGCTGGTGGCGATCACCGGCGAACGGGGTCGACAGGAAGGCGGATATACAGGCCTTGGCCTGCTCGATGCCGATCAGGCGGGCGCCCATCGCGATCACATTGGCATCGTTATGCTCGCGTGCCAGCCGGGCCGACAACATTTCGGACACCAGCGCGCAGCGGGCCGCCGGATGGCGGTTGACCGCGATCGAAATGCCGATTCCCGATCCGCACAGGGCGATGCCCTTTGCCGCCTCGCCCTGGGCGAGGGCGTCGGCCAGCTTGTATCCGAAATCCGGATAATCGACCGAGCTCGCGCTGTCGGGGCCGAGATCGAGGACCGCATGGCCTTCGTCGCGGAGCCACTGGACGAGGTTCGCCTTCATATCGAATGCGGCATGATCGGATGCGATGGCGATGATCTCGGCCATATCCAGTCCAGTGCTGACGAGTCGGGTGTTGCGGCGTCTCTAGTTTCCAAAGCCGGCCACCGCAATGGCGGCTTTCCTTTTGACCTGCGAAGCGACCTTATACAGAAGGTGCGTGGCGCCGCGCAGCTTCGTGGCGCCGATGTGAAGGATGATCCTGGTTGAGCATGAGCGGCAGCGCGATGGCACGGATCGTCGGCGTGCAGACGATCCTTCAGTTCGCGATCGATTTCACCGCCAGTCTGATCGTGGCGCGGCTGCTGTCGCCGCACGAGATCGGCGCCTTCTCGATCGCGCTCGCCGCGGTGGTGATCGCCCAGACCCTGCGCAGCGCCGGCGTCAACATGTTCCTGATCGCGGCGCCGACGCTCGATGAGGCCAAGGTCCGCACGGCATTGGGCCTGGCCATGGTCGCCAGCTTCACCTTCGCGGTCGTGATCTTCGCGGCAGCGCCTCTGATCGCCGCTTTCTACCGCGAGCCGGTGATCGCCCATGTCCTGCGCATCGTCTGCATCAGCTATGTGCTGGCGCCCTGGCAGGTGCTCGCCCATGGCCTGCTCACCCGGGCGCTGCGCTTCAAGCCGCTGATGGTGGCCACGGTCGGCGCCAGCGCGGTGAGCGCCTCGATCGCTGTCGGGCTCGCGCTGAACGGGTGGGGCAGTCTGGCGATGGCCTATGGCTCGCTCGGCGGCGGGGTCACGCTGCTCGCGGTGATGCTGGCGGTACGGCCGCCGCATTTCGTCTTCCGCCCGTCGCTGGCCCAGTGGCGGACGGTGTCGGGGTTCACCGGCTGGGTGCTCGGCGCCTCGCTGCTCCAGCAGTTCGGCCCGCGCCTCAACGAACTGTTCGTCGGCCGCGCGCTCGGCATCGCGTCGGCGGCCTTTCTCGACCGGGCTGAGATGCTGCCGCGCATGTTGTGGAATTATGCGTCGCCCCCGGTGCTCAGCATATTGGGGCCGCTGGTCGCGCATGAACTGCGCAGCGGCATCGATGCGCATTCGACCATATTGGTGCGGATGCGGCTGTTCGGCTGCATCTTCTCGCCGATCCTGATCGGCATCGCCACCCAGTCGGCGCCGATGCTGATCGGCCTGTATGGCTGGCAGTGGCAGGCATCGATCGCGCCGGCGCCATGGCTGTGCGTCGCGGCGGCGATCACCGGCCAGTTCGTCGTCCTCAACGCCTCGCTTAACGGGCTGGGGCAGGCACGGGCGCTGTTCCTGCTCGGCCTGACCGAGCAGGGCGCGCGCATCGCCGTGCTGGCGATGCTGAGCTGGACGCATATCGAGCTGGTCGCGATGGGCGCCGTCGTCGTGGCGATGATCTATGCGGCGGCCGCGATTCGCGTCGGTGCGCGGCTCAAGCTGTTCACGGTGCGCGAGGCGCTGGCGAGCCTGGTGCCGGCGGTCGCGATCTGCTCGGTCGTCGGCGCCGCGGGCGTGGCGATCGACATGGCGCGCGGGGGCGGCATTCCGTCGCATCCTATCCCCGCCGTGCTGCAGGCGGCGGCGATATTGGCGGTGGTATGGATCGCCGCCGTGGCGGTCTTCCAGCGCGCGGTCATCGTCGCCCTGTGGAAACTGGTGCGGCATTGACGGGCCGGGCGCTTTCCGGTTGAGCTTGTCCCCAATGATCCATTTCGGGCTATGACGCGTTGATGCGCCAAGGAGTATATCGATGACCATTCGTACCTCGACCGCGCTTGCCGCCTTTCTTCTGCTGGCGGCCTGTGCCCGTGGTGAGGACGCCCATCCGATCGAGAACAGCGCGGTCGCCGCCGATGGTGCCGATGCGCTGGCGGAAGATGAGCCGGCGGCCAACGCCACCGCGGCGATGCTGCCGACCGACGCCTGGCTCGGCAAGTGGATCGGCGTCGAGGGGCTGGTGCTCGACATCCAGCCGGCGGGGGAGCCCGGCCATTATGTGCTGAGCGTGACCCTGCTCGACGGCACGAAAAGCTATGAAGGCACGGCCGAGGGCGAGCTGATCCGCTTCACCCGCGATGGCCGTCCGGAGAGCATCCGCGCCGCGACCGGCGAACAGACCGGGCTTAAATGGCTGGCGGGCAAGAAAAATTGCCTGATGATCCAGCAGGGCGAGGGCTTCTGCCGGGATGTGGCCGAAGAGAAACCGGCGGCGGCTCCTGCCCCACAGCCTTGAAATGGCCGGTTTTCGCGGTTAGTGGCGCGATCATGACCAAGCCTGCTCCGCTGATGTCCGCCCAGGAATTCGCCGATCGCGCGCGCGTGATCGTCGAGACGATGCAGGGCCATGCCGCGCATCGCGCGATCGATCTGCTGACCAATGATGTGCTGCGCGGCCTGGGCTATGGCGAGGGCATCGACATATTCGAAGCGATGGTCGGCCATTGGCATGACGCCGACGCCCCTTATCCGCATGGCGGCCCGTGTCCCGACTGCGAACGGGAAGCCGTTAGCCGCGTCGCGGCGTAGCCCCCCGCCCAGGATGGGCGGAGCGGACTGTTCATCAATTGCAGAGCAAGCGCCGGGAAGCATCCCCGGGCTTCCATCGTCATTGTCCCCCCATCATATGGATGGAAAGGCTATGAGATGCTGATGGATTCGATCGTCAACGATCCGCGCTGGGCCAGGCTCGTCACCCGGGATGGTGGGGCCGATGGCAGTTTCGTCTATTCGGTGAAGACGACTGGCGTCTATTGTCGGCCAAGCTGCGCCGCGCGCACGCCGCTTCCCCGCAATGTCGCCTTTCATGCCGATCCGGCGGCCGCCGAGGCGGCGGGCTTTCGCCCGTGCAGGCGCTGCCGCCCGAACGAGGCGCCGCGCGCTGAACGCCATGCCGCGCTGGTGGAGGCCGCGTGCCGCCGCATCGAGGCGGCGGAGGAGCCGCTTTCGCTCGGCGAGCTGGCCGATGGCGCGGGGCTCAGCCCCTTTCATTTCCACCGGCTGTTCAAGGCGGCGACCGGCCTCACGCCGAAAGGCTATGCCGATGCCGATCGCGCGCGGCGCGTCCGCGAGGCGCTGGGCAGGGGGGCGCAGGTCACTGAGGCGCTCTATGACGCCGGCTTCGGATCGAGCGGCCGTTTCTATGCTGCGGCCGATGCGGCGCTCGGCATGCTGCCGGCGGCCTATCGCAAGGGCGGCCAGGCGGCCGCCATCCGCTATGGCATCGGTCAGTCGTCGCTCGGCCGGGTGCTGGCAGCGGCCAGCGAGCGCGGCATCTGTGCGATCATGCTGGGTGATGAGGATGGCGATCTGATCGCCGATCTCGAACGGCGCTTTCCCAATGCGCAGGTGATCGCGGCCGATGCCGGCTTTCAGGCCACCCTCGATGCGGTGGTTGCGCTGGTCGAGGAGCCCGCAGGCGGCATCGCGCTGCCGCTCGACATTCGCGGCACCGCCTTCCAGCGGCGCGTGTGGCAGGCGCTGCAGACCATCCCGGCGGGCGAGACCCGCAGCTATGCCGAACTCGCCCGTGCCATAGGCGAGCCGCGCGCCGCGCGTGCCGTCGCCGGCGCCTGCGCCGCCAACCGGCTGGCCGTGGCGGTGC
>SCUQ01000307.1 GCA_004297635.1 Rhizorhabdus sp.
GACGCGTCGGTATCCGATGCGGTGATGATGCTCGATCTCAGAAATACCACCGCGCTTCTTTTCCGAAATTCTGGTACCGGCGCCTTCAATATGGTGTATCGGCGCAACGACGGCACGATCGGCTGGGTAGAGCCGAGCCGGGCGGCCGGATAAGGAACAGCGAACCCCGTCGAATGACCGAAACGAGATCGATGGACGACCTGAGCGACCTGCTGTCGCCTCAGGCGATACAGGCCGCCTTGGTCGTCCCGAATAAAAAAGCATTGTTCCAGCAGCTTGCGGGCCAGGCGTCCAAGCTGGTCGATGCCGATGCGCGGCTTATCGTGGACCGCCTCGTCGAACGCGAGCGGTTGGGCTCCACCGGATTCGGCGGGGGCATCGCCATCCCGCATGGCAAGATCGAGGGACTCGACCGGGTGATCGGCCTGTTCGCGCGACTCGCCAGCCCGATCGATTTCGCGGCGATCGACGATCTGCCGGTCGATCTCGTCTTCGTGCTGCTGTCGCCGGTCGATGCCGGCGTGGAACATCTCAAGGCGCTTGCCCGGGTCAGCCGCCGGCTGCGCGACAAGGTCTTCGTCGCCAAGCTGCGCGGCGCCGGATCGGATGACGCGCTCTATGCGCTGTTCGCCACCGGCGAGACCCGCCACGCCGCCTGAGCGGCCTTGGGGAGGCGGACATGAGCGGTGAGACCGGCGCCGAGGCGCATTATCGCGCGCTCGAGTCGCTTTATGCGGCCGCCCCGATCAACAATCTCTTCCCCTCGCGGCTGGAAATCCCATGCGAGGGCGAAGCGCGCATTCATTTCATGATCGAACCGAGCCATTATCATGCCGCCGGCGCGGCGCATGGCACCACCTATTTCAAGATGCTCGACGATGCCGCCTTTTACGCGGCCAACAGCCTGGTCAATGACTTCTTCCTGCTGACCACGGCGTTCAATCTGCTCCTCACCCGCCCGATCAAGGCGGGGCCGGTCATCGCCGAGGGGCGCTGGGTCAACGGGCGCCGCCGGGTGCTCGTCGCCGATGCCCGGCTGATCGATGCCGAGGGCGAGGAGGTGGCGCGCGGCACCGGCACCTTCATGCGCTCCCGTATCCCGCTGGCGAAGCTGCCCGGCTACGCGCGGCCATGATCGAGCCGCGCGCGGCGACGGGGCTGCTCGTCTCGGCGCTGATCCGCCGGATCGAGGCGGAAGGTGGTTCGGCGATGGTGATCGCGAAGGGCGATGCGGTCGCCGGCGCGATGCTGCTGCTGGTCGCCGATCGCGGTGTTCTGGCCGGCCTGTATGAGCGGGTGTGGCGCTTCGAAGGCGGCCACGGGCTGGAAAGGGTCGGCCCCGACGATCTCAGCGCGCCGGGCGTGGCCGCGGACTATGTCGCCAGGCGGCGCCGGTCCGATCCCGATCTCTGGGCGATCGAAATCGACCATCGCGACGCCGAACGGATCGCGCGCGAGGTGCTGATCTCTTAATTCCTCCCCGTGCCGGGGAGGAACCTGATCCGAACCCTTCCCTTCGTTCCCGCCTTGTTCTATCGTCTGGCGATGGCCAGCGCGCCCGACTCCCTTGCCCCGATGATCGCCGCCGATGTTGCGCGCGGCGTCGCGCGGCTGTTCCTCCAGGCGGAGATGACGCCGCTGCCCGAAGTACCGCTGGGCAATGGCCGGCGTGCCGACATCATGGCGATCGACGCGAAGGGCTGCATCACCATCGTCGAGATCAAGGTGTCCCGCGCCGATCTGCTCGGCGACATGAAATGGCCCTTCTATCTCGATTATTGCGACCGCTTCTTCTGGGCGGTGCCGGGCGGCTTCGATCTGGGACCGTTCGCGACGCCGGCCTTTCAGCCCGAATGCTGCGGCCTGATCGTCGCCGACCGCTATGATGCCGCGATCCTGCGGGAACCGCTGCACCGCCCGCTGTCGGGCGCCCGGCGCAAGGCGGAAACACTGAGGTTCGCGCGCCGGGCCGCACGGCGGCTGTGGGGCGATCTGGATCCGTTTCCGGAGAGCTGTGTCTGATCCCCGCCGGGCCTACAGGCCGGGACCAGACAGCTTCTTCTTGGGGGCGACCGTCGCCTTGGTTTCGTCGATCACCTTGAGCAGCGCGGTGCCGCGCGGATCCTCGCTGGCATAGTCGCGGGCCGATTTGCCGGCGATGCGATCGGCCTGCTTGGGATCGGCGCCATTGGCGAGCAGCAGGCGGACCATCTGCAG
>SCUQ01000308.1 GCA_004297635.1 Rhizorhabdus sp.
GGGTGAGATTCTGGTGCGGTGCGGGTCGGCTTTTGGAGGATTGCCGATCCGCACCGTGCTCGCGCGCGCCTGCGCCAGATCCGACCATATTCACCTATTTGGTTTTTCACGTTGCTGATCGGATGACCACATCTAACTGTATTTTTTACATATTATTTCAAAATGTACCAATTTTTAACGATTGGCCGTGAAAATCCAAGGCGATCGAAGAATGGCCCCGTCTCTCCTCCATGCGGAAGCCCCCCCGCTCCGCGACAGAAAGGGACATACTCTTCGATGCGTCATCTGCTTGCATCCACCTGCCTCGCCGCGATCGCCCTGGCGCCGGCGCACGCCGAGACCACCGTCACCGACAAGCGCACCGCCGCGATCCGCACCGCGACGATCAAGACCGGCGCCGCGGACGACATCCGGATCACCGCGACCGGATCGGTCGAGCCGACCATCGCCGGCGCCGCGGTGACGATCGACAGCAACAACCGGGTCGTCAACGAAGGCTCGATCCTGATCGGCAACCAGGACAATGCGATCGGCATCCGCGCCGAGGCGGGCCGCTCCGGCGCCATCACCAACGCGTCGGGCGGCAAGATCGTCGTCGACGAGACCTATACGCCCGCCGACGCCGACAATGACGGCGATCTCGACGGTCCGCTCGCGGTCGGCTCCGGCCGCTATGGCATCCGTACGATGGGCAGTTTCGCCGGCGACATCACCAACAGCGGCGCGATCACCATCGAGGGCAAGGATTCGGCCGCCATCCAGCTGGGTGGCCCGCTCGACGGCAAGCTGATCCACGACGGCACCATCGTCGTGACCGGTGACCGTTCGGTCGGCATCCGCATCGGCGACGTGACTGGCGGCGTCCAGCCCCCCGTCGTCGGCCAATATTCCACCGCAGTGCGCATCGCCGGATCGACCGTCGCCACCGGCCAGGGCGCGATCGGCGTTTCGGTGGAGGGCAATATCGGCGGCGCGCTGGTCGTGCAGGGCGCGGTTTCGACGACGGGCTATCGCAACGTGACCCCGCCGGCCGACACCAGCAAGCTCGACGCGGACGATCTGCTGCAGGGCGGCCCCGCCGTCCGCATCGCCGGCAATGTCGCGGGCGGCATCGTCTTCGCGGTCCCGCCGAAGGACAACAGCACCACCGACAATGACGAGGACAAGGACGGCATCGAGGACGCCAAGGAGGGATCGGCCTCGATCACGTCGGTCGGCGCCGCGCCGGCGGTCGAGATCGGCTCGGCGACCCGCACGGTCGCGATCGGCGCGGTCTCCGGCAATGGCGACGGCCATGGCCTGGTCATCGAAGGCGCGATCGCTGGCGTCGGCGCCTATCCGGGGATCAGCGGCAACGGCGTCGTGATCGGCGGCCTGGGCCAGGCGGTCACGGTCGCGGGCGGCGCCACCGTCAAGGGCAGCGTCACCGCGACCGGCGCCAGCGCCACCGCGCTGCGCATCGGCAGCGGCGCCACCGTCCCGCAACTGAAGAATTCGGGCACGATCGCGGCGACCGGCACCAACGCCGCCAATGCCGGCTCGGTCGCGGTGCAGGTCGATCAGGGCGCCGCCCTGTTCGAGATCCAGAACAGCGGCGCGATACGGGCGACCGCGGGCGGCACCGCGTCCGCCAACGGCGCCAGCGCGACGGCGATCCTCGATCGCTCGGGCGAGGTCGATCTCGTCACCAACAGCGGTACCATCTCGGCCACCGGCGCGTCGGCGGGCCGCAATGTCGCGATCGACCTGAGCGCGAACGGCACCGGCGCCCGCGTCGGCCAGACCGTCGTGGCGAGCGGGGTCGCCGCGCCCTCGATCATCGGCGACGTCCGCTTCG
The DNA here is from genome assembly GCA_004297635.1 of Rhizorhabdus sp. Classification (GTDB taxonomy): domain Bacteria; phylum Pseudomonadota; class Alphaproteobacteria; order Sphingomonadales; family Sphingomonadaceae; genus Rhizorhabdus. Next base: position 1,838 of record SCUQ01000308.1, read on the forward strand.
GTGCCGGCAATGATGTGTTCGATATCGCCGACGGCACGATGACCGGCGATACCAGCTTCGGCGCGGGCGCGAACCAGCTGCTGCTGTCGGGCGACGCGGCCTATGCCGGCAAGGCGATCTTCGGCGCCGGCAACGACATCGTCACGCTCGGCGGCACCTCCACCTATACGGGCGATATGGATTTCGGCGGCGGCAGCGATCGGCTGACCCTCACCGGATCGGCGAAGTATCGCGGCGGCCTCGCCAATGCGCAGGGGCTGGCGGTCGCCGTCACCGGCGGCACCCTCGATATCGGCAGGACCACCGCATCGATCGCCTCGCTCAATGTCGGCGGTGGCGGCACGCTGGTCGTCAACGTCGACACTGCGAGCCGCAGCAACACGCTCTATCAGGTCGCCGGCAATGCCGCGATCGAGGGCGGCGCGAAGGTGCTGGTGAAGCTGAGCGGCGTCGCCGGGGCGGAGGGCAGCTACACCTTCGTCCGGGCGGGCTCGGTGAGCCTGCCCACCACGATCGCACCGAACAGCGCGGTGCTGCCCTATATGTTCAAGGGCACGATATCGGCCAAGTCGCCGACCGAGATCGCGGTCGACGTCACCCGCAAGACCACGACCGAGCTGGGCCTGAACCGCAGCCAGGCGAGCGCCTATAACGCGATCTACACCGCGCTGGGCAAGGATGCGAAGGTGGCGAACGTCTATCTGGAGGCCGCCGACGGCGATGCCTTCCGCCGCTCGGTGCGACAGATGCTGCCCGATCATGCCGGCGGCGCGTTCGAGGCGGTGACGATGGGTTCCCGCGCCACCGCGACCTTCCTGGCCGATCCCAACGCCCCCTTCGCCGACATGGGCAAATGGGGCTACTGGATCCAGCAGGTCGGCTGGGGCACGTCGAAGAGCCTGGGCGACACCGCCTCCTACGACATCTCCGGCTGGGGCGTGTCGAGCGGCGGCGAGATCAGGACCGATCTCGGCAATTTCGGCATCAGCCTCGCCTATCTGTTCGGCAAGGATGCCGATGGCGGCACCAGCAACAAGGTCGACGGCAATCATTATGAGGTCGGCGGCTACTGGCGCGGCTATTGGGGCCCGCTGCAGGGCTGGACGCGTGTCTCCTGGGGCCATGTCCGCTTCAAGGGCAGCCGCGTCTTCACCGGCATGGCGGGCGGCGAATCCATCGAGCGGCGCGCGCGGGGCCGGTGGAACGGCCGGCTCCTCTCGGCGGCGGGCGGCGCCGCCTACACGGTGAAGATGGGCGCATTCAGCCTGAGGCCCAAGGCGGCGGTCGACTATTATCGGCTGAAGGAGAAGGGCTATGCCGAAACCGGCGGCGGCGATGCCTTCAACCTGATCGTCGACGGCCGCAGCTCGGACGAGCTGGCGCTGACCGGCAGCCTGGCCGCCGGCATCGACTTCGGCGCGCAGAACGAGGATTCGGGCTGGTTCCGGATCGAAGCCGAGGGCGGCCGCCGCCAGCTCGTCGGCGGATCGCTGGGATCGACCACCGCGCGCTTCGCCGGCGGCACCGCCTTCACCCTGGAGCCGGAACAGCGCACCAGCGGCTGGGTCGGCAAGCTGCGCGCCGTCGGCGGCGGCAACGGCTTCCAGATCGGCGGAGAGGCCGGCGCCGAACAGCAGCAGGGCCGCGCCGCGCTGTCGCTGCGCGCCAGCCTGGTGGTCGGCCTCTGATGCGGTGAGCGGCACCGGCCCGCTCTCCCATCCGACGGCCCTGGATATGATTACCGGGCGGTCGGCTGGGGGCGCGGGCCGGCGCCGCCCCCCGTGCCGAAGCAAAGACTCCCCATCCCTCCTTTGAGGAGGGCCGGGGGCGGGTCGCTACTCCCCAGATGCGGTTACAGGCCCCCCGTACCGCCGATCCGCCCCCGAACGACCGGCCCCGCCTCCCAGCCATGGGGGGCGGGGTCTTTTGTCGGGCGATGTGACCGCTGGACGCCCGGCCGCTGCGCCGGCTCGGCTATCCTCCGTGGCGCCGGTTTCGGTCCCCGCCACCACATACTGTGCCGGCCGCGCATCGAAAAATTCTTCGATTCCAATATTTCATCCACAGATTCTTTTGTTGCGCCTTCGTTCTCCCC
>SCUQ01000309.1 GCA_004297635.1 Rhizorhabdus sp.
TATGGGGGCACGACGCTTCCCGACAACAGCCGTCCGATGCTGCTGCTCGATGTCGCGGGCGTGGCGGAGAAGGCCGGCGTCCGCCGCGAGGAGAAAGCGGAAGCGGTCGTTGAGGACAATAACGAGGATCTGCAGGATGCCGGTGCGGTGCCGGTATTGCTGTTCCGCGACCTCGACGGGATCGAGCGCGGCATTCCGCTGGCGCTGGTCGAGCGGATCGAGGATTGCTACGCGGGTTCAATCAGCAACAGTGCGGGCCGTGCCCGGCTCAACATCGATGGCAGACTGGTGCCGCTGGTGTCCTGCGGTGCTCCGATCACCGATTCCAAGGTCCGCGTCCTGCGCATGCGCGATGGCCCCGAGGAACTGGCCTATGCGATCGACAGCGTCATCGACATCGTGCCCGTCGCGATCGAACTTCAACGCAACCACATTCCGGGTCCGGTCGCGGGCGTGATGCTGGTCGAGGATCGGCCGATCGAATTCATCGATGCTTTCTGGCTGTTCGCCCAGGGGCAGAGCCGCGATCCGGCGCCGGAACAGCGCCCGGTCTGTCTGTTGTCCGATGAGGACCCCTGGACCCGGCAGGTGCTCGCGCCGCTGGTGGAAAGCGCGGGATACAGCGTGATCTATGCCGAGCAAGAATCGTCGCAGGCAGCCGATCTGGTGATCCTGGCCGACGGCTCGCCGGATCATCCGGCTGAAATCGGGGCGGGAGCGGTACTGCGTCTGCGGCAGAGCATGGAGGAGCGCGGCGCTTCGCCCGATAGCCTGTGGCGTTATGACCGGCTCGGCCTTGCCAATGAACTGGCCCGTCACTGGAACAAGCGGAGCGCCTGAGGATGAACGACCTTTATCTCATCGTCGAAATCGCGGGCCAGCGCGCGGCGCTACCCGCCGCATTCGTCGAATCGGTCGTGGAGATCGAGGAGATTGCGCCGGTCCCCTGTGCGCCGTCGCACGTCTTCGGGCTGTTCGCGCTGCGCAGCCGGGTGCTCACCGTGATCGACACGATCGCGGCGCTTGGCGGCGATCGCAGCGCGCCCGGTGAGAAACAGGCGGTGATCGTTCATGTCGACGGGCATCTCTACGGCCTGCTCGTCGACGATGTGGACGACGTCGTTGCCATCGAGGGCGTGCCGACCCAGCCGCGTGCGCTGCTGGCGGCAGGATGGGCGCGCTACTCGAAGGGCGTGTTCGAGCATGATGGCGATCCGCTTCTGCTGATCGACGTCGCGGCGATGATCGCGGGCCCGCTCGAACTGGCGGCTTGAGGCGTTAACGCGGCGCTTACGCGTTGCACGATAGAACCGCGGTCGAGCTGACCCCAAGACGGAAGATGGTGATGAAGACCTGCCTGGTGGTTGACGATTCCAAAGTGATCCGGAAGGTCGCGCGCCACATATTGGAGGCGCTCAACTTCAACGTCGAGGAGGCTGGAGACGGGCGCGAAGCGCTCGACCGCTGTCAGGCGGGCGAACTGCCCGACGTGATCCTGCTCGACTGGAACATGCCGGTGATGAGCGGGATGGAGTTTCTGCGCTCCTTGGGTTCCTCGGGCTTCTCGATCCGGCCGAAGGTCGTATTCTGCACCACCGAGAATGATGTCGCCCATATCCGTGCCGCGATCGACGCCGGCGCGGACGAATATATGATGAAGCCTTTCGATCGCGAGACGCTCGAGAGCAAGCTGCAGCTGGTTGGCGTCGCCTGACGATGTCGCGCGCAGGCCTCAGCGGCAGCGTCCGGACCGGACTGGCAGACGGCGGCCGTTCCACGGTTCGCCCGATCCGGGTCCTGCTTGTCGACGACTCGCTCGTGGCGCGGACCGTGCTCGCGCGGCTCCTCGACGGCCGACCCGAGTTTGAGATTGCC
>SCUQ01000310.1 GCA_004297635.1 Rhizorhabdus sp.
GGCCGCGTGTCCGAAGTGTCGGCGCGCTTCACGCTGGACGCGATGCCCGGCAAGCAGATGGCGATCGACGCCGATCTGAACGCCGGCCTGCTCACCCCCGAGGAAGCCAAGGCCCGTCGCCAGGAAGTCGCCACCGAGGCCGATTTCTACGGTTCGATGGACGGCGCCAGCAAGTTCGTGAAGGGCGATGCCGTCGCCGGCGTGATGATCCTGGTGATCAACATCCTGGGCGGCCTGATCCTGGGCGTGCTGAGCCACGGCCTGTCGATGTCGGAAGCGGCATCGACCTATATCATCCTGGCGATCGGCGATGCGCTGGTGGCGCAGGTGCCCGCGCTGCTGCTGTCGATTGCCGCCGCCGCCATCGTCACCCGCGTCTCCTCCCCGCTCGACCTGCCCGGCCAGATCGCGTCGCAGTTCGGATCGGCCCGTGCCTGGTATCCGGTCGCGGCGATCCTGGGGCTGCTGGGCATCGTCCCCGGCATGCCGCATTTCATCATCCTGTCGGCCGCCGGCCTGGCGGGCTTCGCCGGCTGGAAGCTGTCCAAGGCGAAGCAGCTATCCCAGGCGATCGAGGTGGCGAAGGCAGAGGCGGCGAACGCGCCCGCCCCGGTTTCCCCCAACAGCATCGACTGGAACGAGATTTCGGACGGCTCCGCGCTGGGGCTGGAGCTGGGTTATGGCCTCGTCAACCTGGTCGACGAGCGCAAGGGCGCGCCGCTGATGGCGCGGATCACCGGCATCCGCCGCCAGCTCAGCCGCGAGCTGGGCTTCGTCGTGCCGCTGGTGCGCGTGCGCGACAATCTGAGCCTGGCGCCCAACGCCTATCGCATCACTGTCGCCGGCGTGATCATGGGCGAGGACGAATGCTATCCCGATCAGCTGCTGGCGCTCGACAGCGGCGACCTGGAAGGCACGGTCGAAGGCCGCGAATGCCGCGATCCCAGCTTCGGGCTGGAAGCGGTGTGGATCAACCCGGAGCGGCGCGGCGACGCGATCGTCGCCGGCTATACGGTGGTCGACCCCGCGACGGTGATCGCGACCCACCTGAACCAGGTGATCGCCGGCACCTGCGCCGACCTGTTCGGCATGGACGAAGCGCAGCGCCTGCTCGACACGCTGAAGGAGGCCGCGCCGCAGCTGGTCGCCGGGCTCACCCCGCAGCCGCTGGCGCTGTCGCAGATCGCATCGGCCTGCCGCGCGCTGCTGGCCGAAGGCGTGCCGTTGAAGGATTTCCGCCGCATCGCCGAGGCGATGGTCGACGCCGCCGGCCAGTCGGCCGATGCCGCCGCGCTGGTGGAGAATATCCGCGCCCGGATCGGCGCGCTGATCGTCCAGACCCTGGTGCCGGTGAAGATGCCGCTGCCGGTCGTCACGCTCGACGCCGGGCTCGAATCGCTGCTCGCCCAGGCGGTCCGCACCTCGCCGGGCGCGGCGCATCCGTTCGAACCCGCGCTGGCCAACCGGATCGTCTCGGCGATCTCCGAAGCATCGGCACCGCTGGTGAACAGCGCGACCCGCTTCGCGATCGTCACATCGCCGATCGCGCGCCGCGCGCTCGGCCGGCTGCTCAAGCCGCATCTGCCCGAAACCCCCGTCATGTCCTTCCTCGAGATTCCCGACGGCAAGGCCGTCGAGGTCGCGGCGGTGGTCGGTGGCGGCCCTGCCCAGAATACCGCCGGCGCGCTTGGCCGGCCGATGGAGATGGCTGAATGACCCTCGCCTATCGCACCGACGCCCTTGGTTTTGCCGGCCAGGCCGGCGGGCCCTCTCACTTGGCCGGGCTGACCGATCTGCCCGGCAGCTGGGGGCAGCAGCGCAGCGCGCGGACGATCAGCATCGCCTGCGGCCGCAGCGGCGTCGGCAAGACGACGATCGCGGCGAACATCGCGCTGTGCCTGTCGAAGATGCACCGCCGTGCGATGCTGGTCGATTGCGATCCCGGCCCGCTCGACGCCACCCGCTCGATGGGCTTCGACCCGCATGAATCGATCGACGACGTGATCGGCGGCCGGCTGACCGTGGACCAGATCGTGGTCGATGGGCCGGAGGCGCTGTTCGTCGTCCCCGCCGGACCGACCGACGTCGCCGGGCACATCGATCTGGCCGCGCGGCTGAAGCTGGCGGATGCGTTCCGCCCGCACCGCCGCTCGCTCGATTTCGTGATCGTCGACACGCCGGGCAGCGGCGATCCCGACACGCTGGACATGGTCGCCTCGGCGGACCTGCCGATCGTCGTGCTCGCCCCGGATTCGGAGCGGTTCATGGATGCCTATGGCACGGTGAAGCTGCTCGCGCTCGACCATGACCTGGCCGATATCTCGATCGTCACCAACCGCACCGCCGACGATGCGATGGGGCGCGAACTGTTCCGCCGCTTCCGCGATGTCGCCTCGCGCTTCCTGGGCCACACCATGCTGAACCATCTCGGCAATATCCCGCATGACGAGCGGGTGCGGACCGCCGCGGCGCGCCGCCGGCTGGTCGTCGACCAATATCCCAATGCCCGTGCCGCCCAGGCGATGACGCAGCTGGCGCGGACGATCGATTCGATGGCGATCCCCGCCACGACCGGCGGCGACAGCTTCTTCGGGATGGAGGCCGTGTTCCGTGCTGGCTGAAGCCACCCAACCCAACCTCACTTATGGTCGCAAGCCGAAGCGCGCGAATCAGGAGGAGCTTGTCCGGGCGCATATGCAGCTCGTCCGCAAGATCGCCTGGCACGTCCATGGCCGCGTCTCCTCCGCGATCGACGTCGAGGATCTGATCCAGATCGGCATGATCGCGCTGGTCGAGGCCGCCAACGGCTATGAGGATCGCGGCCACGCCTTTTCGACCTATGCGTCGATGCGGGTGCGCGGCGCGATGATCGATCATCTCCGCCGCCACGCCGCGATGACGCGCAGCGCGATGACCAAGCGGCGCGAGCTGCTGAAGGCCAAGGCCACGTTCGAAAAGACCCATGGCCGCAGCCCCGGCGAATCGGAGCTGGCGCAGGCGATGGGCCTGGACGGCGCCGCCTTCCGGGCACTGCTCGACGACAGCGCCGCGACCTATCAGGAATCGATCGACGAGGTCTATTCGGACCAGTCGATGTGGTTCGCCGATGTCGAGGAAAGCGCCGACCAGGCGCTGGAGCGCGAGGAACTGGCCGAGGCGCTGGCCGAGCATATCGCCGACCTGCCCGAGCGCGAGGCGATGGTGCTCCAGCTCTATTTCGTCGAGGAGATGAACCTCGAGGAAATCGGCCAGACACTGGGCATCGGCGCCGCGCGCGTCTGCCAGATCAAGAAAGCCGCGCTCGACAAGCTGCGCGGCTCGCTGAAGGCGTGGCGATAGAGGTCGCCCGCTTGAACCGCCGATAAGACCGGCAGCCCATCGGGGCTGATCCCGCTCAATGCCCGGCCGCGCTTTCGAGCCGGTCGATCTTCATGCCGAGATCGCCCAGCCGCGAATTGGTGTCCGACTGGCTGGCGTGGATCGCCTCGATCACCTGGGTGACGGGCTCGCGCTTCATGATGCCTTCCTGCAGCACCTCCATGCGATGCTGGAGCTCCGCGCTCGTCACCGGCGCGCTGGCCAGCTGCGCCTGCTGCGCCTTGAGCAGTTCGATCTGCCGATCCCGCACGATCTGCAGATCGTGGATCAGCTTGCCGGCCTGTTCGAGCTGCGCCTGCCGTTCGCGCGCAGTGGCGACGACGAGCTGGGCCGACATGATCGTCCGTTCGGCGATGATGAGGCCCGCGGCGGAGACTACGCTGGACGCGAGGCCCAGGCCGATCGCGACCTTCGTCCAGCGGCCGGCGGCGGCGGGGGTCATGACGGCAGCGGCTGCCGGAGCCGCCGCTTCCGGGGCGGGCGCGGGAACCGGCGCAGGCTCGGCCGCTGCCGTTTCAATAGGGAAGGCCAGCGGTGGAACCGCCTGGCCCGGCGCGATCTCCGCTATCGGCAGCGCGGCGATCGCCACTGGCTGATCGTCCGGCTCGCTCTCGTCAAAGGCGAGGGCGCTGGCCACCGGCAGAACCGGCTCGACGACGGGTGCGATGGCGGAAAGAGGGGCGGCTGCCGGTGCCGGAGCGACAGCACCCGCGACGGCGGGCTTGTCCTCGCGGCTCTGGGCGACGCTGGTCTCGAGATCCTCGAGCGCCCGCAGCGCCGCATCGAAACCATTTGCATCCGAACCCGTGGTCGCATCCATCGTCCTGCTCCCGTCGATCTTGGACTGTAAAGAAAAAGACCCCCGGCGCGGGGAAATCGAGCGCCGGGGGCCTGTTCAGACGGCCGAGGTGTTGGGCCGTCCTGTTCTTAGCGGAGCAGGCTCAGAACGCTCTGCCCGCTCTGGTTCGCCTGAGCCAGCATCGCGGTCGACGCCTGGGTCAGGATGCCCGCCTTGGCAAGGGCCGTCGATTCCACCGAGAAATCGGCGTCCTCGATGCGCGACCGCGCTTCGGAGAGGTTGTTGACGTTCGCGGTCAGCACGTTGACGGCGGCGTCGAGGCGGCTCTGCGTCGCACCGAGACCGGCGCGGACCGTGTTCACCTGACCCAGCGCGGCATCGGCAGCGGTGATCGCCAGAGCGGCTTCCGCGGTAGTGTCGACCTGGATCGTGCTGGCATAGGCAGCGGCAACGCTGTTCAGGCCGCCGATCGAAACCGTGGTCGTGTCACCCGCATTGACGCCGGTCTGGATCGCGAAGCTGGTCGCGGTCGAGGTCGCCGAGAAGAGGGTGTTGCCGTTGAACTTGGTCGTGGTGACGACGTTCGAGATCTGCGACTGCAGCGCCGCAACTTCGGTCTGCAGATTGTCACGATCCGACGTCTGGTATGTGCCGTTGGCGGCCTGCACGGCCAGTTCGCGGACACGCTGCAGCATGTTGCTGACTTCGCCGAGGGCGCCTTCCGCCGTCTGCGCCAGCGAGATGCCGTCGTTGGCGTTGCGGATCGCAACGCTCATGCCGCGAACCGAAGAGGTCATGGACGAAGCGATCGCCATGCCGGCAGCGTCGTCCTTGGCACCGTTGATGCGCTTGCCGCTCGACAGGCGCTCCATGGCAGTGGCCTGCATCTTGTCGGCAAGACGGCCGGCATTCTGTGCACGCAGCGACGAAACGTTAGTGTTGATGACAGCCATTGAAAAAATCCTTCCGCTACTACTCGGCGTGCCCGGCTTGATTGACCGTCCTCGCCACGAACCGGGTAACGGCGCGGAAAAACCATGCTTAAGGAAGAAAGATGGTTAGCGCGGATTAACCATAAATAAATTGGGTAAACGCCCCCGCCCCCTACGCGCGGGCGCGGATCTATGACGCTATTTCAGATGGTTATGCGGATTTTGAGCCGGGCCATAATCGGTCTTGGTTGGCTTGGACTTT
>SCUQ01000311.1 GCA_004297635.1 Rhizorhabdus sp.
TCGGCGGTGGCGGCGGCGGTGGCCGTGGCGGCATGCCGGCCCAGGTCATTGGCGAAGGCAAGGGCGTCGTCAAATTCTTCAACGGCCAGAAGGGTTTCGGCTTCGTCGTTCGCGATGATGGCGGCGAGGATGTGTTCGTTCACATCTCCGCGGTCGAGCAGGCCGGCCTGACCGGCCTGGCCGAGGGCCAGCCGCTCGAGTTCACGCTCGTCGATCGCGGCGGCCGCATCTCCGCGACCGATCTCAAGATCGAGGGCGAGCCGATGCCGGTCGAGGAACGCGCTCCGCGCGAGCCGCGCGAAGGCGGTTTCGGCGGTGCACCGCGTGGCGGACCCGGCGGTGGCGGCCCTTCGCGGCAGCTCACCGGCGAGAAGGCGACCGGCACGGTCAAGTTCTTCAACGCGATGAAAGGCTTCGGCTTCATCCAGCGCGATGACGGACAGCCCGATGCCTTCGTGCACATCTCGGCGGTCGAACGCGCCGGCATGACCAACCTCAACGAAGGCGACCGGCTCGAATTCGAGCTGGAGGTCGATCGTCGCGGCAAATATGCTGCGGTGAACCTCACCCCGCTCAGCTGATCGGGGCGAAAGCCTGACAAAAAAGCCCGGCCTCCCTCGCGGAGGCCGGGCTTTTTGCTTGATGGGGGTTCAGGCCGTCTTCGGTACGAATTTCAGCGCGACGCCGTTCATGCAGTAGCGCTTGCCGCTGGGCGGCGGGCCATCGTCGAAGACGTGGCCGAGATGGCCGCCGCACCGGCTGCAGTGCACCTCGGTCCGCGCATAGCCGATCGCATAGTCGGTGGTGGTGCCGACCGCGCGAGGCAGCGGCCGCCAGAAGCTCGGCCAGCCGGTGCCGCTGTTGAACTTGGTCAGCGAGGTGAAAAGCGGCAGATCGCAGCCGGCGCACAGATAGGTGCCGGCGCGGTGCTCCTTGTCGAGCGGGCTGGAAAAGGGCCGTTCGGTCGCCTCATGGCGCAACGTCGCATAGGCTGCCGGGCTCAACCGCTTTCGCCACTCGGCATCGCTGAGCGCGAAGGCGAAGGTCGGTTTCGCCTTCGGCGCGGAAAAGGCCCGGCCCGCGATGATCGCGGTCACGGCGGTCGCCATGCCCGCGCCCAGCAATGTCCTGCGATCGATCGTCACCGCGCTGCTCCTCGTCCTCCACACATGGAGACGGACTCTATACGCTTCAACCTTGGCGATAGTTACACAGGCCGGCTCCGCATTCCGGTTCCTCGATCACTCACGCTTTGGCGGTGGCGGACGGAGCGGGTAGGACATGTCGGAATGACCGACGCTTTCACCCTGCGCGAGGAGATCCGCGCCCACGCCCTGTCGCTGGGCTTTGCGGCCTGCGGCTTCGCGCACGCCGACGCGGCGCCCGAGGCGGCCGCGCGGCTCGACGACTGGCTGGAGGCGGGATCGCACGGATCGATGGACTGGATGGAGGCGCGCAAGGGCGAGCGCGCCCGGCCTCGCGGGCTGTGGCCCGACGCGCGCAGCCTGATCATGCTCGGCATGAGCTATGCCCCGCGCGAGGATCCGCTGCGGCTGGCGGCGGAACCCGGCATCGGCCGCATCTCCGCCTATGCGCAGGGCCACGACTATCATGACGTGGTCAAAAAGGCGCTGAAGCACCTTGCCCGCTGGCTGGTCGAGCAGGCGGGCGGCGAACTCAAGGTCTTCGTCGACACCGCACCGGTGATGGAAAAGCCGCTGGCGGCGGCGGCGGGGATCGGCTGGCAGGGCAAGCACAGCAATCTGGTTTCGCGGGATCATGGCAGCTGGCTGTTCCTGGGCGCGATCATGACCAGCCTCGACCTGCCGCCCGACGAAGCCCATGACGACCGCTGCGGCAGCTGCGACGCCTGCCAGACGGCCTGTCCGACCGATGCCTTCCCCCGGCCCTATGTCGTCGATGCCCGGCGCTGCATCTCCTATCTGACGATCGAGCATAAGGGGCCGATTCCCCAAGAATTCCGCGTGGCGCTCGGCAATCGCATCTATGGTTGCGACGATTGCCTGGCGGTCTGTCCGTGGAACAAATTCGCCGAGGCCGCCGCCGCCAACCGCGCCTTCGCCGCGCGGGCCGAGCTGGCCGCCCCCGAGCTCGCGGATCTGATCGCGATGGACGATGCCGCCTTCCGTGCGATCTTCTCGGGATCGCCGATCAAGCGGATCGGACGCGACCGGATGGTGCGCAACGCGCTGCTGGCGGCTGGCAATAGTGGGCTGTCGCGGCTGGTTCCGGCCATCGCCTCCCTGCTCGACGATCCCGCGCCGGTCGTTCGGGGTGCCGCGATCTGGGCGCTCGGCCGGCTCGATCCGGCCCGGTTCGACGCGGAGCGGGCCGCGCGCCGGGCCTGCGAAAAGGATCAGGATGTCGCCGCCGAATGGGATGTGGCGATTGCGAAGAGGGCCGTCGCCAGATAACAGGCCGCGACTCTTATCCTTATTTTCCGGAGCAGCATCATGGTGGACATCGTCGGGGTCGTCGGCGCGGGGCAGATGGGCGCGGGCATCGCACAGATCGCGGCGCAGGCCGGCATAAAGGTGCTGCTGTCCGACGTCTCGATCGACGTGGCCGCCAAGGGCAAGGCCGGAATCGTCAAGCAGCTCGACAAGGCGGTCGAGCGCGGCAAGCTCGCCGCCGACCGGCGCGACGCCGCCGCCGCGATGATCGAGCCGGTCGCCGATCTGGAGCCGATGCGCGCCGCCGACATCATCATCGAGGCCGCCACCGAGCGCGAGGCGGTCAAGCGCACCATCTTCGAGAATATCGGCAAGGTGCTAGCGCCGACCGCGATCCTCGCCACCAACACCTCGTCGATCTCGATCACCCGGCTGGCCCAGGCGACGACCGATCCGGAGCGGTTCATCGGCATGCACTTCTTCAATCCGGTGCCGCTGATGCCGCTGCTCGAACTGATCAAGGGCCTCGCTACCGGGTCGGCCGCCGTCGAGGCGGCCGAGGCCTTCGGCCGCAAGACCGGCAAGACCACGATTCTCGCCACCGACAGCCCCGGCTTCGTCGTCAACCGCATCCTGCTGCCACTGCTCAACGAGGCGGCCTTCGCGGCGGGCGAGCGCCTTGCGTCGATCCCCGACATCGATGCCGGCATGAAGCTCGGCTGCGGGCATCCGATGGGGCCGCTCGTGCTGGCCGACATGATCGGCCTCGATACGATCGTCGAGGTGCTGCGGGTGTTCCAGGCAGATTTCGGCGATCCCAAATATCGCCCGGCACCGATCCTGCTGAAGATGGTCGAGGCCGGCTGGCTCGGCCGCAAGGCCGGCAAGGGCTTCTACGACTATTCGGGCGAGACGCCGGTACCGAGCTTCTGATGGCGGACGCGGTCGCCTATAAGATATTGCTCGGCCCCGAGATCGCCGCGCTGGAGGCCGATGGCCGCTTCGCCGGTGCGCCGGTCGACCTGGCCGACGGCTATATCCACATGTCGACCGCGGCCCAGCTCGACGAGACGGTGGCGAAGCATTTCGCCGGCCAGGACGACCTCCACATCGTCGCGGTCGACCTGTCGGTGCTGGGCGAGGCGCTGGCCTGGGAGGCGTCGCGCGGGGGCGCCCTGTTCCCGCACCTCTATGGCGCGCTGACATTGGACGCGGTCATCGCTTATGGGCCGCTGGAGCGCGAAGACGACGGATCGATCCGGCTGCCGGTGGCGGGCTAGCCTTAGCCCACCGCCAGATTGTCGATCAGCCGGGTCCGCCCGAGCTTCGCCGCGGCGAGCAGGCGCGCCGCGCCTTCCAGCCGCTCGATCGGTTCCAGGGTGGCGGCATCGACCAGCGCTATATAGTCGATCGGCTCGAACCCAGCCTCGCGTAGCCTTGCGACCGCCGCGTCGAGCGCGGCCCGGACCTCGTCGCCGCGCTCGATGGCGGCCTTCGCCTCGCCCAGCGCACGCGGCAGGGCGCGGGCGGCGACCCGTTCCTCGGGCGTCAGATAGGCGTTGCGCGAGGAGAGGGCGAGGCCGTCATCGTCGCGCTGGGTCGGCACCCCGACAATCTCGATGTCGATGTCGAGATCGGCGGTAAAGCGGCGGATCACCGCCAGCTGCTGATAATCCTTCTCGCCGAACAGGGCGATGTCGGGCTTCACCTGCTGGAACAGCTTCGTGACCACCGTCGCCACCCCGGCGAAATGGCCGGGCCGGGCGGCACCGTCCCAGCGTCCGCTCACTCCGTCGACGCTGACGGTCGTGGCAAAGCCGTTGGGGTACATGGCGGCGACATCCGGCGCCCACAGCAACGCCGCGCCCGCCGCTTCGAGCAGCGCGACATCGGCGGCCTCCCGGCGTGGATAAGCGTCGAGATCCTCGTTCGGGCCGAACTGCGTCGGGTTGACGAAGATCGAGACGACGACCTGGCAGCCCTTCGACCGGGCAGCGTCGACCAGCGCGATATGGCCGGCATGGAGCGCCCCCATGGTCGGCACCAGCGCGACCCGCTCGCCACTTATCCTCAGATTTGCGACTGCGTGCCGCAGATCGGCTATGTTCCGGACGATATCCACCGACTATATGCCCCTTTCAGTGGAAGCTCCTTGAACAAGCCCGGCCGCGCGATCAAGCGCGGTGCGGTAAAGGGAATGGAAGATTGTCGCACGCGCATCTGATCACCTTCGCCAATGAAAAAGGGGGGTCGGGCAAGTCGACCACCTCGGTCCATGTCGCGGTGGCGCTGGCCGCTGCCGGCAAGCGGGTTGCGGCGATCGACCTCGATACCCGCCAGCGCACCCTGGCCCGTTACCTCGAAAACCGGGTGGCGACCCAGCAGCGCAGCGGCATCCCGCTTCCCACCCCGGCCTTCGAGACCTTCGACACCGCCCGCGGCCATCTGCTCGATGACCTGATCAATGGCTTTGCCGCCGACCATGACGTCATCGTCATCGACACGCCGGGCCGCGATGACGAGCATGCCCGCGCCGCGATCGTCCGCGCCGACACGCTCGTCACCCCGATCAACGACAGCTTCGTCGATCTCGATCTGATCGGCCAGGTCGATCCCGATACCTTCAAGATCCGCCGCCCGAGCTTCTATGCCGAACTGGTATGGGAAGCCCGCAAGACACGCGGCCGGATCGATGGCGGCACGGTCGACTGGGTGCTGCTGCGCAACCGCCTCCAGCATCTCGAGGCGCGCAACATGCGCCGGGTCGCCGATGCCATGCAGGATCTCGCCAAGCGTGTCGGCTTCCGGGTCATTCCCGGCCTGTCGGAGCGCGTCATCTATCGCGAGCTCTTTCCCAAGGGGCTGACCCTGCTCGACCTGAAGGCGATCGGCAGCGACGCCGGCATCGGCCATGTCGCCGCCCGGCAGGAGCTGCGCGAGATGGTGGCCGGGCTGGCGCTGTCGCAATGGCCCCAGCATCAGGCGCCGGACGAGGCACCCAGCAAGGCGGTTGCCGGGTGATCCTGCTGCTGCTGGCGGCCGCCGGGGTCGCCTGGTGGTATTGGGGGCGCCATCTGTCCCGCCCGCAGCTGATCGCGGCCGCCTCCGCGCTCGCCGGCGCCTTCCTTGCGCTGCGTGGCGCCTGGGCGGTGGCGATCCCGCTGTTCCTGCCCGGCATCTGGCTGCTCGTCCAGCAACAGGGCCTCGTCGGCGGCGCCGCCCCGGCGATGGACAGCGCCGAAGCGCGCCGCGTGCTCGGCGTCGGGCCGGATGCCGATCCAGAGGCGATCCGCGCCGCGCATCGCCGGCTGGTGGCGAAGGTCCATCCCGATCAGGGCGGCTCGGCCGAACTGGCAAGCCGGGTCAATGCGGCGCGCGATATATTGCTGGCGGAACTGGCGAGGCGCTAACATGGTTCTGATCTCCCCTCCCTTGAAGCGGAGGGGCTTTATCCTGTTCTCACGGAGGCTTTCTTGACCCATATCTTCAACCCGACCTCGCTGCGCGAATATGACATCCGCGGGATCGTGGGGAAGACGCTGGGTCCCGCCGATGCCTATGCCATCGGTCGCGGTTTCGCGACCCATGTCCGGCGCGAGGGCGGCACGCGCGTCGCGGTCGGCTGGGATGGGCGGGTGTCCTCCGAATCCCTGCGCGACGAACTGATCCGGGGGCTCACCGCCAGCGGCGTCGATGTCGTCCGCACCGGCCTTGGTCCGACGCCGATGCTCTATTTCGCCGAGGCGACGTTGGAGGTGGACGGCGGCATCCAGATCACCGGCAGCCACAATCCGGCCGACTATAACGGCTTCAAGATGGTGCTTCACCACAAGCCGTTCTTCGCCGATTCGATCCAGTCGATCGGCCGCATGGCTGCCGAAGGCGCCTGGGACGATGGCGCCGGCACGGTCAGCGATGCCGACATCGAGGATCTCTATGTCGACCGGCTGGTGCAGGATTTCAAAGGTGGCGCATTCCGGATCGGCTGGGACAACGGCAATGGCGCCGGCGGCCGCATCCTCGAGAAACTGGTGAAGCGCCTGCCCGGCGAACATCATGTCCTCTATGCCGAAATCGACGGCAGCTTCCCGCACCATCATCCCGATCCGACCGAGGAGAAGAACCTCGCCGACCTCAAGGCGCTGGTCGCGGAGAAGCAGCTCGACTTCGGCATCGCCTTCGACGGCGATGCCGACCGGATCGGCGCGATCGACGGGCTAGGCCGGGTGGTGTGGGGCGATCAGATCCTCTCGATCCTGGCCGAGCCGGTGCTCCGGGACGTGCCCGGCGGCACGATCATTGCCGATGTGAAGGCCAGCCAGGCGCTGTTCGACCGGGTTGCCGAGCTGGGCGGCACGCCATGCATGTGGAAGACCGGCCATAGCCTGATCAAGGTGAAGATGGCGGAGACCGACAGCCCGCTCGCCGGTGAGATGTCGGGCCACATCTTCTTCAAGCATCGCTGGTATGGTTTTGATGACGCGCTCTATTCGGCGGTGCGGCTGATCGAGGCGGTGAGCGAGCTGGGCGGATCGATGACCGCGCTCAAGGATCGGATGCCGAAGCTGGTCAACACGCCCGAGCTGCGCTTCCAGGTCGACGAGAGCCGCAAGTTCAAGGTGGTCGAGGAGGTTCTGGAGCGGCTCGCCGCGAGCGGCGCCGATGTCGACCGCACCGATGGCGCCCGGGTCAACACCCCCGACGGCTGGTGGCTGCTGCGTGCGTCGAACACGCAGGACGTTCTGGTCGCCCGCGCCGAGGCGAAGGACCAGCCGGCGCTGGACCGGCTGCTTGCGCAGATCGACGAACAGCTGGCGGCATCGGGCCTCGAGCGCGGCCCGCAGGCGGGGCATTGAACCGCCCTCTCCTGCCAGTCCATCCAGGTCCGCTCATCCTGAGGAGCCGTTGAGCGGAGGCGAAGCCGTCGTCGAAATGGCGTCTCGAAGGATTCTTCGAGACGGGCCTTCGCCAAGCCCAGTCCATCCTAAGGATGCGCGGAGAGGGTTTGGTGATTAGCCTCCCCACGCCCCTTACCGCTTGGTTTGCCGCCAGGGGCTGGTCCCCCCGCCGTCACCAGCTCGACATGCTCGCCGCCGCGCGCGCCGGCCGCCACGCACTGCTCGTCGCGCCGACCGGATCGGGCAAGACGCTGGCCGGCTTCCTGCCTACCCTCGTCGAGCTGATCGACGATCCGCGCGACGGGCTGCACACGCTCTATGTCTCCCCGCTCAAGGCGCTCGCGGTCGACGTCCAGCGCAACCTCCTAACCCCGATCGAGCAGATGGGGCTCGATATCCGGGTCGAGACCCGCACCGGCGACACGCCGTCCGACCGCAAGGCCCGCCAGCGGATCAGGCCGCCGCAGATCCTGCTCACCACCCCGGAAAGCCTGAGCCTGCTGCTGTCCTATCCGGAGAGCACGGCGATGTTCGCGAAGCTTCGGACGGTGGTGATCGACGAAGTCCATGCCTTCGCCACCACCAAGCGCGGCGATCTCCTCGCCCTGTCGCTCGCCCGGCTCGAAAGCCTCGCGCCCGCCATGCGCCGGGTCGCGCTGTCGGCGACGGTCGCCGATGTCGATGCCTATCGCGGCTGGCTGTCGGGCGACGGCGATTATGAGGCGGTGGCGCTGGTCCAGGGCGAGGCGGGTGCCGAACCGCGCGTCGACATGCTGATCCCCGAGGGGCGCATCCCCTGGGCCGGCCATTCGGGCCGCTATGCCGCCGAACAGGTGATGGCCGAGATCGAGACCCATCGGACCACGATCATCTTCTGCAACACCCGCAGCCTGGCCGAACTGATCTTCCAGGATCTGTGGAAGGTCAATGCGATGGGCCTGCCGATCGGCATCCACCATGGCTCGCTGAGCCGGGAGGCGCGCCGCAAGGTCGAGGCGGCGATGGCCGATGGCCGGCTGCGCGCGCTGGTCGCCACGGCCAGTCTCGATCTGGGCGTCGACTGGGGGGATGTCGATCTGGTCATCCAGATGGGCGCGCCCAAGGGCGCATCGCGGCTGCTCCAGCGGATCGGCCGCGCCAATCATCGGCTCGACGAACCGAGCGAGGCGGTGATCGTCCCCGGCAACCGCTTCGAATATCTCGAAGGGCGCGCCGCGATCGACGCGATCGAGGCGGGCGAGCTCGACAACGACCCGTTCCGCCCGGGCAGCCTCGATGTGCTGGCCCAGCATGTCATGGCGCTGGCCTGTGCCGGCCCGTTCCATGCCGAAGAGATGCTGGCCGAGGTGCAGCGCGCGGCGCCCTATGCGACGCTGACCGCCGAACAGTTCGACCGGGTGCTGAACTATATCGCCAATGGCGGCTATGCGCTGAAGGCCTATGAGAAATTCCGCCGGCTGACCCGCGATCCCGATGGCCGCTGGCGGATCAGCCATCCCCAGTTCGCCGCCCAGCACCGCCTCAACGCCGGGATCATCGTCGAGGCGCCGATGCTCGACGTCCGCTTCAAGAACGGTCGCAGCATCGGCAAGGTCGAAGAGGGGTTCGGCACGAGCCTGGCGCCCGGCGACTGCTTCTTCTTCATGGGGATGGCGCTGGAGGTGCAGAAGATCGACCTCACCGATCTGATCGTCCGCGCCACGTCGAAGCCCGCCCGCATCCCCACCTATGGCGGCGCGCGCATGCCGATCTCGACCCACCTCGCCGACCGGGTGCGCGCCTATCTCCACGATCCGGCGATATGGCCGCGCTTCCCGGACGATGTCCGCGAATGGCTGGAGATGCAGGCGCGCCGCTCGCGCCTGCCGGCGCCCGACGAGCTGCTGGTCGAGACCTTCCCGCACGAGCAGCGCCATTATATGGTGATCTACAGCTTCGAGGGCTGGAACGCGCACCAGTCGCTCGGCATGCTGCTCACGCGGCGGATGGAGAGCCTGGGCCTGTCACCGCTCGGCTTCGTGGCGAGCGATTATGCGCTGGCCTGCTATTCGCTGGAGCCGGTCGTCAATCCCGCCGGCCTGTTCTCAGCCGAGATATTGGAGGACGAGTTCGTCGACTGGGTCGAGCGTTCGGCGCTGCTCAAGCGCGCCTTCCGCGAGGTGGCGGTGATCGGCGGCCTCGTCGAACGGCAGCATCCGGGCAAGAAGAAGTCGGGCCGACAGGTCACCTTCTCTACCGACCTGATCTACGACGTGCTGCGCCGCTATGAGCCCGATCATCTGCTGCTCGACGCCGCCTGGGCCGATGCGCGGGCGAAGATGACCGATGTCGGCCGGCTCGGTGCGCTGATCGAGCGGGCGGCGGAGCATATCGTCCATGTGACGCTGGAGCGCGTCTCGCCGCTTGCCGTACCGGTGCTGGTGCTGATCGGCCGCGAGACGGTGGCGCAGGGCCTGGCCGACGACGTGCTGCTGATCGAGGCCGATGCCCTGGCGGCGGAAGCGATGCGGGAATAGGCTGACCCGATGGACAAATATTACAGTCCCCCCTCGGATTTCCTGTGCTCGATCGCGGCCGACGAGGTGCCGCTTTCGGGGAGCCCCTTTGCGGACGCCAATCTGCGCCGCCTGATCGGCCTGACTCGAGACCCCGACCACGCCAATCGCGACTGGGCGACCTTTCTGCTGGCGCAATCGGATATCGATACGGCCGAGGTGCGCGAGGCTTTGCTTATGGCGGCGCGCGCAAATGACGACATCGTTCGTGACGAAGCATTGTCAGGATTGGCGCAGCGCGATCGCGCGCTGGCACTTCCGCTGGTTCAGGAGGCTCTGCGGGGAAACAGCATTACCACTCCGGCGCTGGAAGCGGCGGAATATTGTGCGCACCCGTCTCTCATCGCGGATCTGCGTGTGTGGGCGGAGCCATCCGATGATCAACTCATCGACGAGCGTGCGGCTCAGGCCTTGACCGTCTGCCTGGCGGCAGGGGCTAAGGGGCAATAGCCCCGTCTCTGTCAGGGGAGGGCATTCACCGCCGCGCGCATCCCAGGGCCGCCGCGTCGATCGCGGTCGCGACGCCCTTCAGCAGATAGCCGTCCGAACGGTTGCGTCCATCCTGCGATACCCAGGCAATGCGCATCGAGGTGCTGGAACGCATCGCGGCGATGATCGCGGCATCCTCGCGGGGGCCGGGCGCCCAAGCGTCGACGCCGCCGCCGGTCAGCGCGAAATCCCTGTCGGCGAAGATCAGCCGCACCGGGCTGTTCGGCGCGCGGGCCACGCGCAGCCGAAAATGAACCTGTCCGCTGATCCGCTGGCGGGGCCAGATGCCGACCGAGGCGAAGCTGCGCCATTTTCCCTCGCCGCGGCTCTCGGGCGTCGCGATCGCGAAGCAGCGGGGCGGGCTGGTGTCGCGAAATGCGCCCCAGCCCGAAAAAATTCCCAGCGGGACGCGGCCCGGCGGGGCTGCCGAAATGAGAAGCGGCGCCGCGATCAGCCAGCAAAAACCGGACCTCAACCTGTCAACCCCCCGATCCTCGTCGCGTGGCAAAAATGCCACAATTTCCGTTGTTTATCTGGCGTTCATGCAACCTCTGTCGGCTTGGTGCACTAGGCCACCCACGTCTCCACAGGCATCCGGAGACGCAGGTAAAGATGGAGTTATACTATGCGTAGCATCGTTGTCGCCGCCCTCCTCGCGGCCAGCGCAGCCGCCCCCGCCCTCGCCCAGGACAGGGCCCCGTTCACCGGAGCGCGTGTCGAAGGCCTTGCCGGCTGGGATCGCGTCCAGAACAACGGGCATGATGACGGCATCCAGTACGGGCTGGGCGCCGGTTATGATTTCCAGACCGGCATGGGCCTGGTCGGCATCGAGGCCGAAGCCGCGGATTCGAGCGTGAAGCAGTGCGCGGGCGCCAGCACCCTCGCCAGCCCGCGCCTGTGCGCCAAGGCCGGCCGCGACCTCTATGTCGGCGGCCGTGTCGGCACCGTCGTCGGCGGCCGCACGCTGCTGTACGCCAAGGCCGGCTACACCAACGCCCAGGCCAAGCTGACCAGCAATGACGGCACCGGACAGGTCACGCTCGGCAAGACCAATCTGGACGGTGTCCGGGTCGGCGCGGGCGCCGAATATGCGGTCGGCCCGAACAGCTTCGTGAAGACCGAATATCGTTACTCGAACTATGAGAACGGCTTCTCGCGTCATCAGGTCGTCGCGGGCTTCGGCTTCCGCTTCTGATCGGACGAAAGCGCCGTGAAGAAGGGTCCGGCAGCGATGCCGGGCCCTTTTTCCGTCGTGCCGTCCGCCCAGCCGGTACGCGGTCACGAATTATCCCCTGCTATATGGCAGATGGGGCTGGCGGGGCCGCAAAGCCGCGCTATAGTCGGCATCCATTTGATCTGCGGGGATGCCGGGGCAGTCCATGAAGGCTACGATTGAACGCGCGATACTTCTCAAGAGCCTTGGCCATGTCCAGTCGGTGGTGGAGCGGCGCAATACCATCCCGATCCTGTCCAACGTCCTGATCGAGGCGACCGCCGAAGGCACGCTGCGGCTGATGGCGACCGACCTCGACCTGCAGATCGTCGAGCAGGTTTCGGCCGCCGTCGACCAGCCCGGCGCGATCACCGTATCGGCGCACACCCTGTTCGACATCGCCCGCAAGCTGCCGGAAGGCAGCCAGGTCCAGCTCGCCGCCGCCGACGGCAAGATGCAGGTCGTGGCCGGGCGTGCCCGCTTCAACCTGCAGACCCTGCCCAAAGACGATTTCCCGATGATCGCCGAGGGCGAGCTGCCGACGAAGTTCGAGCTGCCCGCCGAGACGCTGAAGCAGCTGATCGACAAGACCCGCTTCGCGATCTCGACCGAAGAAACCCGCTATTATCTCAACGGCATCTTCTTCCATGTGCAGGACGATGTGCTGAAGGCCGCGGCGACCGACGGCCATCGCCTCGCCCGCGTCACCATCCCGCGCCCCGACGGTGCGGAGGGGATGCCCGACATCATCATCCCGCGCAAATGCGTGGGCGAGCTGCGCAAGCTGCTCGACGAGGTCGACGGGTCGGTCGGCATCTCGCTGTCCTCGACCAAGATCCGCTTCGGCCTGGGCACCGCGATCCTCACCTCCAAGCTGATCGACGGCACCTTCCCCGATTATAACCGGGTGATCCCGACCGCGAACGACAAGCTGCTCAAGATCGATCCGAAGAGCTTCATGGAGGGCGTCGACCGCGTCGCCACGATCGCCTCGGAGAAGACCCGCGCGGTCAAGATGGCGCTCGACAAGGACAAGATCACCCTGTCGGTGACGAGCCCCGAAAATGGCACCGCGGCCGAAGACGTACCGGGCGACTATAGCTCGCCGGGCTTCGAGATCGGCTTCAACGCGCGCTATCTGCTCGATATTCTCGGCCAGATCGACGGCGACATGGTCGAGGTCCACCTGGCCGATGCCGCCGCGCCGACCCTGATCCGGGAGAATGACAAGGCGCCGGCGCTGTACGTCCTCATGCCGATGCGGGTGTAAGGGTAGTCAGCCCGCATAGGGTCGTCATGCTGAACATGTTTCAGCATCCACGGCGCCACAGGAGCGACGGAGCAGATTGAAGAGTGGATCCTGAAACAGGTTCAGGATGACGGTTGAGGGGTTCGACCGACCACGAGGGGAAAGCACTGCCATGCCGCTGACCGTCGCCCCCGATCTCCAGGCGATCATCGACCGCATCGCGAAGGAGATGAGCGGACAGGCCGATCGCGGCAAGGTGGCCGACTATATCCCTGGCCTCGCGCGCGTCGATCCAAAGCATTTCGGCATCGCCATCGCCACGCATGATGGCCGGATGTATTCGGCGGGCGACGCCGCGGTGCCCTTTTCGATCCAGTCGGTGTCGAAGGTGTTCGCGCTCACCATCGCGCTGGGCAAGGTGGGCGACGCGCTGTGGCAGCGGGTCGGCCGCGAACCATCGGGCAATGCCTTCAATTCGATCATCCAGCTCGAGGCAGAGCACGGCATCCCGCGCAACCCGTTCATCAATGCCGGTGCGATCGTCGTCGCCGACGTGGTGCTGGCCGGCCATGAACCGCGCGAGGCGATCGGCGAGATATTGCGCTTCTGCCGCCATATCGCCGGCGACGAGAGCATCATGATCGACGAGGAGGTGGCGAAGGGCGAGGCCGATACCGGCTTCCGCAACGCCGCGCTCGCCAATTACATGCGCGCCTTCGGCAATATTCACCATCCGGTCGAGCAGGTGCTGGGGGTCTATTTCCACCAGTGCGCACTGACGATGACCTGCCAGCAGCTGGCGCGGGCCGGCCGCTATCTTATGCTGGAGGGGCAGCACCCCGATACCGGCTTCAACGTCGTCTCGCCGATGCGCGCGCGGCGGATCAACGCGCTGATGATGCTGTGCGGCCATTATGACGGATCGGGCGAGTTCGCCTTCAGGGTCGGCATCCCCGGCAAGTCGGGGGTCGGCGGCGGCATCATGCTGATCGTGCCCGGCATCGCCTCGATCGCGGTCTGGTCGCCGGGGCTCAACGAGCGCGGCAATTCGACCCTGGGATCGCTGGCGCTGGAGCGGCTGGCGGTGGCGACGGGCTGGTCGGTGTTCAACCAGCGCGAGCCGGGATAGGCGGCCTTCCTGCCCCTCTCCCGTCGTCATGGGAGAAGGACGCCTGGGCCATCACCGCGTGTAGGGCACAAACTTTCCGAGCCCGCAGGCGCCGTAGGTGATCGGCGAATCGGCCTCCGCGATCATGATCATGTCGTTGCCGCAGAGCTGGCTGGACGGGGTGCGGGTGATGATGATGCGGCGCGGGTTCAGCATGTCGCAGCGGCCGCCATCGGGCTGATTGACATACCAGCGGCGCGGGCTTTCCTTGTAGATCACCGCCGTCGCATCGACGATCTCGGACGATCGGATGCGGGTCAGCTGGATGCACGAGACGGGATCGCCGGCGGTGCGGCCGGCCAGTTCCTTCACCGCCTTGGCCGACAGCGGTGCGGGGGCATCGGACGCGGCGAGCAGCAGCGGCAGGGCGAACAGCGGAAGAAGCGGGCGGGCACGGATCATGGCGACTCTCCACAAGGGGATTTCACGGCCGTTGAAACGCACGACGACTCGGGCGGTAACGCCGAGCCGTTCGCGAGCATAGCCTTTTTCAGCCCTTGAACACATCCTTCGCCGCGCGGCGGCGGGCCAGCTCCCCGGCCGAGCCGGCGCGCATGAACGGATTGGTGGCGCGTTCGAGCGCAATCGTCGTCGGCACCGTCGGTTCGCCGCGGGCGCGGGCGTCGTCGACAGCCGCCATCCGCGCCTGGATCGCCGCATTGTCGGGCTCGGCGGCGAGCGCATAGCGGCCGTTGGACTGGGTATATTCATGCGCGCAATAGACGGCGGTTTCGCCAGGCAGCGCGGACAGCCGCGCCATATTGTCGAACATCTGCTCGGCCGTGCCTTCGAACAGCCGGCCGCAGCCCATCGCGAACAGCGTGTCGCCGACGAACACCGCCTGCGCATCGGGCAGGTGGATGGCGATGTGGCCGGCGGTGTGCGCCGGAACCTCCATCACCCGGCCCTCGATCGCGCCGAGGCGCACGCTGTCGCCTTCCTTCAGCGCGACATCGAAGCTGGGAATCTTTGCCGCCTCTGCGGCCGGCGCGCTCACGGTGGCACCGGTCGCCGCCTTGATCGCGTCATTGCCGCCGATATGGTCGGCATGCCAGTGGGTGTTCCAGATCTGCCCGATCGCCCAGCCGCGCCTTGCCGCCTCCGCGAGCACCGGTTCGGCCACCGCCGGATCGACCACGGCGGTCTCCCCGGTGGCATCATCGTGCAGCAGCCAGATATAATTGTCGCTGAGCACCGGAATGCGGACGACCTGAAGGCCCGGGCCGCCTGGCGCCATCACCAGACTCCGGTGTTCGGCATCGATGCCCAGGGCTCGGCGGGATCGAGCCGCCCGTCCTGGAGCAGCTCGATCGAGATATTGTCGGGGGTGCGGACGAAGGCCATGTGGCCGTCGCGCGGCGGGCGGTTGATCGTCACCCCGGCGTCCATCAGCCGCTGGCAGGTCTCGTAGATATTGTCGACGCGATAGGCGAGGTGGCCGAAATTGCGGCCGCCATCATAGCCCTTTTCATCCCAATTATGGGTAAGCTCGACCTGTGCCGCCTCATCCCCCGGGGCCGCCAGGAAGATCAGGGTGTAGCGGCCCTGCTCACTGTCGAAGCGCTTTATCTCGCGCAGGCCGAGCAGTTCGAAGAAGCGGACGGTAGCCTCCGGATCGGAGACGCGGATCATGGTGTGGAGATATTTCATGCGACGAGAGATAGGCTTAGGCCCCCAACCTCTCAACCCTTTGCTCGTCACCTAGCGCAGGCTGGGGTCCATTTGCGAGAAGACAGACATGGATGCCCGCCTGCACTGGCATGACGGCTAGGGCTTCGCTTCCCCACCCCGCAGGGCCAATGCCGCGGCCTTGCCCGCATTGCTGTCGGGCGCCGACGTCGCCGCCTTCGTCCACGCCGCCCTGGCGTCGGCCATATTGCCGGCGGCGGCGGCGATATTGCCCGCCTCATAGGCGATCGACGCGTCGTCGGGCGACAGCTGCGCCGCCTGCCGGATCGCGCTGAAGGCCAGCGGCAGATCCTTCATGCGCCGCGCGAGATTGGCGCGCAGCAGCCAGCCGAGCGGATCGCTGGGCACCAATATGGTCGCCTGCGCCAGATCATCCCTGGCGGCGGGGAGATCGCCGGTGTCGACGGCGGCGCGGGCCCGGTCGAGATGGACCTCGCCCTTCATCTCCTTCGACAGGCCCGGCAAGGCCAGGGTGCGATCGAAGGCAAGGCCCGCGCGGGCCGATTCGCCGCCTGCCAGCGCGGCATTGCCGGCCTGCATCCACAGGATCACCGCTACCGGGTCCTGCGCGATCTGGGCATCCTTGGCGGCGCCTTCGAAGGTCGCGGCGGCGGCCGGCCATTGCTCGAGCGCGGCCTGGGCAAGCCCCAGACACTGGCGCGCGGCGATGCCGCCGCCCGAGGAGGCCCAGGCCCGCGCCTCCTCCATCGCCTTGTCGGGCGTGCGCTTGGCAAGCGCCGCGCACCGCTGGCCCCGCGCATTATGCTCCGCCTGGGTCGGCGGCGCGGGCAGGGCGGGTGCCGCGACGGCGGCAGCGGCGGCGATCAGGGCGAACATCATGGCTCCATCAGCGGCGCGACGGTCGCGATCAGCAGGGCG
>SCUQ01000629.1 GCA_004297635.1 Rhizorhabdus sp.
CTCTTCCCGCCGGAAAAACTGCTCGAGCTTGTCGAGGTCGACGCTCGGAGCACCGATCAACTGCAGCTTCTGTTCCCGAATCCGCTTCATTTCCGCGTTGATCTCACCCATGCGGACATCGGGTGCGCCGATGATCTGCTTGGCGATCGCATTGCCTTCCGGCGACAGCGCAATGCTGCGCTTTCCCTGCATCAGCGGCGCAGCCGGCACCGATGGAGAAAGCGGCGTCACAGCTTTGGCGCCAACGGCCGCCGGCGTGGCCTGCGGCGGAACCGCCAATGCGGCGCCGGCCAGGCCCAGCGGGAGGGCGAACAGGATCAGGCCAGGTCTCATTCCGATTCTCCGATAGAAGCTCTTCAGCCGAGCCCCATCAGGCTCAGTACTTCCTTACGGCTTCGCTCATCGTCACGGAAGACGCCCATCATCCGGCTCGTCGTCATTCCGACACCGGGCGTGCGGACGCCGCGCGCGGTCATGCAGGCATGGGTGGCCTGGATGACGACCGCGACGCCGGCCGGCTCCAGATGGGTCCAGATACAGTCGGCGATCTCGGCGGTCAGCCTTTCCTGGATCTGCAGCCGCCGCGCGAACCCATGCAGCACCCGGGCCAGCTTCGAAATGCCGACTACGCGGTTGTGCGGCAGATACGCGATATGGGCATGGCCGATGATCGGGGCCATGTGATGCTCGCAATGCGAGTGGAAGGGGATCTGCTTGAGAAGCACGATCTCGTCATAGCCGCCGACCTCTTCGAAGGTACGGCTCAGATGCAGCGAGGGATCCTCGTCATAGCCCTGGCAATATTCCCGCCAGGCCCGACCAACCCGCGACGGTGTGTCCAGCAGTCCTTCCCGATCCGGATCGTCGCCCGCCCAGCGGATCAGCGTGCGGATCGCATCCTGCACATGTTCAGGCACCGGAAGCTTGTCCGGCAGCGTGGCATTTGGCGTCTGATCATCTTCGCCCGATATCGACATGCCCTCATCCCATAAGATTGACTCCGCGTTCGACTAACGCATGAAATCGGGGAATGTAAGCGCCAGTGCGGCCGTCGCCGAAATTCCGCCCGGGCTCGGCGGCGATCGGCGACGCCGGTTTCCTTCATCACCAGATCATTGTAGGCGCCCGGTATAACCCGAAGGGAAGCGCCATGAGCAGCGACGACTATGTCT
>SCUQ01000312.1 GCA_004297635.1 Rhizorhabdus sp.
CTCTTCCGATCTGTCGCAAGAGCTTCGATAAGCAGGTCGCTTGCGACAGAGCCATGTCGCGCTTCGATGGCCAGACGCTTGATTGAGCGCTCGATATCCGGGTTGACGATATTCAAGCATGACGATGTATCGAGACTCTCCCAGTCTACCAGATCGCCGACCGTTTCCTGGAGCCAGTTGGATGAAAATCGACATTTGAGGAACCGGACGTCGGCGGCCGACGCCGCGGCGCCGGTTACATGGACGCCCGGGGGCCGCATGAAAATCCGCCCGACCGGCTGCGCCACTTCCTGACCGCGCCAGGCAAAATTATCGAACGCGTTTCCGATCAGGCAATATAGGTCGAGGCAGTCCTCCGCCGATTGCCGGGCTTCATCCGGACGCCATTGAAAGCGAAGCTCCCCGATGTCGACCGCGATCGCCGGATCGAACACCGTCGAGCGCTCCAACCCACTGTTGAAGACCGTCTTGATGTGCATGGGCCGGATCCTCCGCGCGCCTTCGACCGGGCTGCCTTTTTGTCGGCCAAGGATGATCTCGAGCAGAAAGGCTGTCAACGTCGCCGGCGGCCATGCGGGGCCGGCCGGCAGTGCGCCGCCGAGGGTCAGCCCGCTAACGACCGGATGCCGGCGGCAGGCGCCCTGACCGGTGCTTGCATTTCCCCTCGCTCGGATTCGGCAAGACGCCTGCACGGCAAGGGGCGTCCGTGAACCCAGGCGAATGGGGTACTGGTGGGCCCGGCAGGACTCGAACCCGCAACCTAGCCGTTATGAGCGGCCAGCTCTAACCGTTGAGCTACAGGCCCCGCCAGTACGCCGCGGCGATAGCCGAGCGCTTCGCGGGCGGCAAGCCGGTCTAGACGGCATCCTGTTCCGCCCGGCCGCGGGCGACGGGAAGACTCAGATAGAAGCGGGTCGAGTCGATCTCGAGCATGCCGCCGCTGGCGATAGCAAGGTTGCGGACCAGCCGCAGCGCGAAGCCGAGGCCGAGGACCGGGGCATCGGGCCAGTTCCCGTCAGGATTATAGCCGGGATCGAGCAGCATCTTCTCGTCACGCCCATCGAGTGCGCGCGGTCGCAGGATCGTGAGCAGCAAATGGCTCGAACGGCGGGGGTCGCGCTGCAGGTCGACACTGATCCGCTCACCCTCCCCCGCCATCGCGATCGTCGCCGCCAGCAGCCGCGACAGCATCCGTTCGACGGTCGGCGCATCGACCGCGACCGGCGGCAAGGTGTCATCGATACGAAAGGCGATCCCGCTGGCATGCTCCTTGGCAACCGCCTCGAAATTGGCGTGGAGGCGCGTCAGGATTGCCGCGGCGTCGACCAGCGCGGGCGAGGATGCGGGCTCGGCCGGGCGCGCGGACGCGACGATGTCGAGATCCTCGACCGCGCTCATCAGCTTCTTGCTCTGCTCCAGTATCTCCTGCGCGCGATTGCGATAGGCCGACGCGGCGGGGCCGCGCATCTGGCCCTCGATCATCTCCGAAAAGCCGATGATCGCATTGAGCGGGGTCCGCAGTTCATGCACCA
>SCUQ01000004.1 GCA_004297635.1 Rhizorhabdus sp.
GTGCCGTCCTCTCCGGGGGTGCCGTGGAGCGCATTGAACACGACATCGGGCTTGGTCTCTGCCAGCCGGAGCGCGACATCCCGGTCCATGTCGATGCGCGTAACCCGGTGGCCCAGGCTTTCGAGCGCATCGGCGACGCCGTTGCCCGAGGTCAGCGACACTTCACGCTCGGACGACCAGCCGCCCATGAGCACGGCGACGTGGAGGTGCTTCATCATAGGGACACCCCCACGCGCTGGATTTCCCACTCCAATGTCACGCCGCTGTTCGCCTTCACCTTGTCTCGCACCTCTTCGCCCAGCGCCTCGATATCGGCGGAGGTCGCCGCGCCGAGGTTGAGCAGGAAATTGCAATGCTTCTCGCTGACCTGCGCCTGCCCGCGCATCAGGCCGCGGCAGCCGGCCGCGTCGACGAGCTGCCAGGCCTTGTGGCCCTGCGGATTCTTGAAGGTCGATCCGCCGGTCTTGCTCCGCAGCGGCTGGCTCGCCTCGCGCTCGGCCGCGATGCGGTCCATCTCGGCGCCGATCACGGCGGGGTCGGCCAGATGGCCGCGAAAGGTCGCGCCGACCACGATCGCCCCTTCGGGCAGGTCGCTGTGGCGATAGGTGTAACCCAGGTCCGAAAGGCGCAGCGTCCGGCGCTCGCCCGATCGGAGCACGATGTCCGCCTCCGTCAGTACGTCGCTGACCTCGCGGCCATAGGCGCCGCCGTTCATCCGGACGAAGCCGCCGACGGTGCCGGGAATCGAGCGCAGGAACTCCACCCCGCCGATCCCGGCGTCCCGCGCGGTCGAGGAAACCAGGATGCCGCTTGCCCCGCCGCCGCAGCGCAGGGTCGTGGCGTCGAGCCGCTCGACCTTCGCGAAAGCCTTGCCCAAGCGGATCACGACCCCCGGAACCCCGCCGTCGCGGACGATCAGGTTGGAGCCAAGGCCGAGGCCCATGACCGGGATCGCCGGATCGAGCGCGGCCAAGAAATCGCGGAGATCGTCAACATCGGCGGGCTCGAACAGCCATTCGGCCGCGCCCCCGCTCTTGAACCAGACGAGCGGTGCCAGCGGCGCGTCCGCCGTCAGCCGGCCGCGCACCGGCGGCAGGGACGGGGCGGACGCACTGCTGGTCGCCGTCGCGGTCACTTCTTGTCGATGCCCCACAGCGCCATCCAGCGCTCCCAGGCCTGGACCTGCATGTCGGCCAGTTCCTTGGCGGCGCGGGCGGCATTGTCGAACTGTGCGCCGCTGCCCATCGCCTTGAACGCCGCGTCGAGCGCGGTCTGCTGCATGTGCAGGACCTGATCCTGCATCATCTTCCAGGGTCCGAAATAATCGGTCATGCCGTTCTCTCCTTCGCTATCGCGTCCGAAAGCCCCGCCGCCCATTTGGTAATATCACCTGCGCCCAGACAGATCACCATGTCATCCGCCGCGATCGTTCCGGCGAGCGCCTTTGCGAGCGCATCGGCCCCCGCGATCGTCTGCGCCGCGCGGTGGCCGCGCTGCTTGAGCCCGGCGACCAGCGCGTCGGCATCGACCCCGTCGATCGGCTGCTCCCCCGCCGCATAGACGGGGGCGACATAGACGCTGTCCGCGTCGTTGAACGCGGTCTGGAAGTCGATCATCAGATCGCGCAGCCGGGTGAAGCGGTGCGGCTGGACGACGGCGATCACCCTGGCCCTGGCGCCTTCGCGCGCGGCCGCCAGCACGGCGCGGATCTCGACCGGATGATGGCCATAATCGTCGATCACCGTCACCACGCCGTCGCCGACAGGCACTTCGCCGACCTTGGTGAAGCGCCGCTTGACCCCGCCGAACCTGGCGAAGCCATTGGCGATGATGTCGTCGGAAATGCCCATCTCCAGCGCGACGCCGATCGCGGCGAGCGCGTTCTGGACATTGTGGCGGCCCGGCATCGGCAGGGTGACGCCTTCGATCCGGCGGCTGTCGCCGTCGCGGTTGCGGATCACCACGTCGAAGCGGTTGCCGCCGGGGATCGGGGTGACATTGTCGCCGCGTACATCGGCCTGTGCCGAAAACCCATAGGTCACGACCTTGCGGTCGCGGACGCGCGGGATGATCGCCTGCACCTCCGGATGGTCGATGCACAGCAGCGCGGCACCGTAGAAGGGGACATTCTCGACGAATTCGACGAAGCTGTCCTTCACCTTCTCGAACGAGCCATAATGGTCGAGATGCTCGGGATCGATGTTGGTGACGACCGCGATCGTCCCGTCGAGGCGCAGGAAGCTGCCGTCGCTCTCATCGGCCTCGACCACCATCCAGTCGGACGCGCCGAGGCGGGCGTTGGAGCCATAGCTGTTGATGATGCCGCCATTGATCACGGTCGGATCGACCCCGCCGGCATCGAGCAGGGCGGCGACCATCGAGGTGGTCGTGGTCTTGCCATGGGTGCCGGCGATCGCGACGGTCGACTTCAGCCGCATCAGTTCGGCCAGCATCTCGGCGCGGCGGACGACGGGGATGCGCTTCTCCAGCGCCAGCTCGACCTCGGGATTGCCGCGCTTGATCGCGGTCGAGGTCACGACGACGGCGGCATCGCCCAGATTTTCGGCCGTGTGGCCGATCATCA
>SCUQ01000313.1 GCA_004297635.1 Rhizorhabdus sp.
CTTGGCCGGGCCATGGCTCAGCCGGTGGGGTGCCTGTCCGGCCGCGCGCATCGCTTCGGTCAGCAGGTGGACCTCAAGCTCGATGGCGAAGGCGCCCGCCTGCTGATCGCGATCGTCCCATAGATAGGGGAGCGGGCGGGGATCGCCCTCGGGGCGCGGCGGCTGGGCGATGCGGTAGGGGGCCAGCGCCTCCGGCGTCACCACCCAGGGCGATACCGTCGTGTGGAAATTCTTGGCGAGGAAGGGGCCGAGCGGCTGATATTCCCACGCCTGGAAATCGCGCGCGGACCAGTCGTTGAGCAGGCAGAAGCCGGCGACATGGTCCGCCGCCTCGCCGATCGGGATTGGATCGCCAAGGTCGTTGCCGCGTCCGATCCAGACACCCATTTCCAGCTCATAGTCGAGCCGCCCGGTCGGGCCATAGGCCGGCGCTTCCGCCTCGGGCGGCTTGCGCTGGCCTTTCGGACGCACCACCGGCACGCCCGACGGACGGATCGAGGAAGCACGGCCATGATAGCCGATCGGGACATATTTATAATTAGGCAGCAGCGGATTATCGGGCCGGAACTGACGGCCGATATTGTTGGCATGGTGAATGCCGACATAGAAATCGGTATAGTCGCCGATCGCCGCCGGCAGGTGCAGCGTCACCGCATCCTGGCGATGCAGGTGGCGGGTCAGCGCCGCGCGATGCCCCGGGTCCGACAGCAGTTCGGAGAGTTTGCGGCGCAGCGCGATGCGCCGCTCGGACGCAAGCGCGAACAGGCTGTTGAGCGTCGTCTCATGCAGTTCGACCGGCAGCAGGCCGGAAATCGCGGAGAGATCGAGCAGATGTTCGCCGATCGCGACGCACGGGCGCGGCCGATCGTCGTCGATCGAAAAGATGCCATAGGGCAGGTTCTGGATCGGGAAGTCGCGATGGCCGTCGGCACCGGCCACCCAGCTGGTCAGCGCCGGGTTATGCGTTTCATCGAGCGTCATTTGGCAACTCCGCCTTGGTGAAACCGGACCAGATGTCGTCATAGTCGAGCTGCATCAATTCGGTCTCCATCGCGAAACGGGTCGGTCGCAGCACCGATCGGCTCTCGAACATGAACGCCATCGTCGCCTCCAGCCTGTGGGGCTTCAGTTCGTCGGCGATCGCCGCGGCATAGCTGGCCCGATCGGGTCCATGGCCGGCCATACGGTTGTGGAGCGAGCCGCCACCGGGCAGGAAACCGCCGGCCTTTGCGTCGTAGCTGCCCACGATCAGCCCCATATATTCGCTCATCACATTGCGGTGGAACCACGGCGGCCGGAAGGTCCCTTCGGCGACCATCCAGCGCGGCGGGAAGATCACAAAATCGCAGTTTGCCGTGCCCGGCACCTCGCTGGGCGACGTCAGCACGGTGAAGATCGATGGATCGGGATGGTCGAAGCTGACGGTGTTGATCGTGTTGAAGCGGCGCAGATCATAGCGGCAGGGGGCGAGATTGCCGTGCCACGCGACGACGTCGAACGGCGAATGGTCGAGCGTCGTCGCCCAGAGCGCGCCTTCGAATTTCTGGATCAGTTCGGTCGGCTCGTCGATATCCTCGAACCAGGCCGCCGGGGTTTCGAAGTCGCGCGGATTGGCCAGCCCGTTCGACCCGATCGGGCCGAGATCGGGCAGGCGGAACGGCGCGCCTTCATTCTCGCAGATATAGCCGCGCGCGCTGCCCTCGGGCAGGTCGATCCGAAAGCGCACGCCGCGGGGAATCAGCGCAATCTGCAGCGGCTCGACATCGATGCGGCCAAGCTCGGTCACGATATGCAGCGCGCCCTGCTGCGGAACGATCAGCAGCTCGCCATCGGCATTGGTGAACGCGCGCCGCGCCATCGACCGATTGGCCGCGTAAAGATGTACGCCGATCCCGGCATTGCCCGCGATGCTGGTGAGTCCATCGACGAAATCGGTGGGCTGCTCCGGCAGGGGAAGCGGGTCCCAGCGCAGCCGGTTGGGCGTTGGTGGCAGTTCGTCGAACGGCGACGAGCGGAGCAGGCCGGGCCTCGCATAAGGGGCGAAGGGCGGATGATGGGCGGCGGGCCGCATCCGATACAGCCAGCTCCGCCGGTTCTCCTGGCGCGGCGCGGTGAAGGCGCTGCCCGACAGCTGCTCGGCATAGAGGCCGAACGGTACATGCTGCGGCGAATTCCGGCCGATCGGCAGCGCGCCGGGCACGGCCTCGGTGGAGACATGGTTGCCGAAGCCCGGATGATAGCGCTCTGCCCCGGTCATCAATCGACCTTCACGACACCGCGGCGGATCTGGTCACGCTCGATCGATTCGAACAGCGCCTTGAAATTGCCCTCTCCGAAACCCTGGTTGCCCTTGCGCTGGATGATCTCGAAGAAGATCGGCCCGACCATGTTCTCCGTGAAGATCTGGAGCAGGATGCCGTCGCCGGTCTCGGGGCTGCCGTCGATCAATATGCCGCGCTCGCGCATCCTGGCGATGTCGTGGCCATGGCCGGGAACGCGTGCATCGATCCCCTCATAATAGCTGTCCGGCGTCTGCTGGAAGCGGACGCCATTGGCACGCAGCCGGTCGACCGTGTCGAATATGTCATCGGTCGCCAGCGCGAGATGCTGGATGCCTTCGCCCTTATATTCGCGCAGGAACTCCTCGATCTGGCTGTTCTCGTCCTGGCTTTCGTTGAGCGGGATGCGGATCTTGTCGTCAGGCCCCGTCATCGCCTTGCTGAGCAGCGCGGTCGCCTGTCCCTCGATATCGAAATAGCGGATCTCGCGGAAGTTGAAGACCGTTTCGTAGAAGCTGGCCCAATGGTTCATACGCCCGCGGTGGACATTATGGGTGAGGTGATCGAGCGTGTGGAGGCCGGTCGATCGTTGGTCGCGGGCCGAACCTTCCACGGGGCGGAAGTCGACATCGTAGATTTCCTGCGCGCCATAGCGGTCGACCAGGTAGAGGTTCGACCCGCCGATCCCCTCGATCGCCGGAATGTTGAGCTCCATCGGGCCGACCGGGCCGTTCACGGCTATGGCCCCGCGCTTGACGGCCTTTTCCAGCGCCTTGGCGGCGTCATGGACGCGGAAAGCCATGGCATTGGCCGAAGGGCCATGCGCGGCGCGGAAATCGGCCGCCTGACCGGTGCCATCCATGTTCAGGATGAAGTTGATGTCGCCCTGCTGGTAGCGACGCACATTCTTCGAGCGATGGTCGCC
The DNA here is from genome assembly GCA_004297635.1 of Rhizorhabdus sp. Lineage (GTDB taxonomy): Bacteria > Pseudomonadota > Alphaproteobacteria > Sphingomonadales > Sphingomonadaceae > Rhizorhabdus. The sequence continues at coordinate 3,205 of SCUQ01000313.1, forward strand.
GAGGTGGGTGAAGCCCATCGCGTCGAACAGGCCGGCAAGGGCCTCCGGATCGGGGCCGGTGAACTCGACGAACTCGAACCCGTCGAGGCCCAGCGGATTGTGATGCGGCTCCAGATGATGGTCGGTCATGGCATCCTCAAGACAAGTAACATTTGAAACCAATACGGGTTTGTATCGAGTCGTGTCAAATGTTACGAACGCATGATGGAGCCAAACCGCCTCACGCTCGATCAGTTCATTCCGTATCGATTGTCAGTGACGTCGAACGTCGTCAGCGACGTGATCGCCCGTGCCTATGAGGCGCTGTTCGGTCTTTCGATCCCGGAATGGCGGGTGATGGCGGTGGTGGCGGAGCGCGACGGCGTGACCCAGCAGGGCATCTGCACCG
>SCUQ01000314.1 GCA_004297635.1 Rhizorhabdus sp.
GCTCTTCCGATCTCGCGGCGCCGTTTCGATGCGGTCCTGCACGATGCCGAGACGATCGGGACGACCGGCCTGCGGCTGATCGCCGGCCGTAGCGACGCGGCCGACCGCGCGACGATGGCCGCCGCCCGTTTTTTAGGCAATTCGCTCGACACGGCGTTGCGCCGGCTCGACGAAATTCTTCCCGCCGCAACGGCCTGACCGAGGCACCCCTGGCGCACGGCAGGGGCGATATTTCCGCTTTGTGACGATCAGCGACGCGCCGATTCGAATCGGGCGAGGCCCCTGGACAGGTCGGCGATGAGGTCGTCGGGGTCCTCTATGCCGATATGGAAGCGGATCGCCGGCCCCTCGGCCGCCCATGTCGTGGCGGTGCGCAGGCCCGCCGGATCGACCGGCAGGGCGAGGCTTTCATAGCCACCCCAGGAAAAGCCGATGCCGAACAGATCGAGCCCGTCGATCAGCGCGGTGCGGGCCGCATCGTCGCCGCCGTTCAGAACGATGCCGAACAGGCCCGAGGCGCCCGAAAAGTCGCGTTTCCACAGATCATGGCCGGGGCAGCCGGGCAGCGCCGGATGCAGCACCCGGGCGACCTGCGGCTGTTCGGCGAGCCAGCGCGCCACCGCGAGGCCGCCTTCCTCATGCTGGCGCAGGCGCAGGCCCAGGGTGCGCAGGCCGCGCGCGGCAAGATAGGCGTCGTCGGGGCTGACGCACTGGCCGAGCTCCATCGCGGTGCGGCGCAGGGCGGCGTAGTGGCCGGGCGTCGCGGTGACGGAGCCCATCATCACGTCCGAATGGCCGACGATATATTTGGTGCAGGCGAGGATCGAGATGTCGACGCCGTGCGACAGCGCCGGGAAGAGCAGCGGCGTCGCCCAGGTGTTGTCGATCGCGGTCGTCACCCCCCGCGCCTTCGCCGCGGCGCAGATCGCAGGCACGTCCTGCACCTCGAAGGTGAGGCTGCCGGGGCTTTCGAGGAAGATGAGCCGGGTCTTCTCGCCGATCATCGCCGCGATGTCGCCGCCGATCATCGGATCATAATAGCGCGTCGTCACCCCGAAGCGGCGGAGCATTCCGTCGCAGATCGCCCGGGTCGGCTCATAGGCGCTGTCGACCATCAGCAGCTCGTCGCCCGGCGAGAGCAGCGAGAGCAGCACCGCGCTGATCGCGGCAACGCCGGACGGGAAGAGCAGGGTGCCCTCGGCGCCGGGCTCCAGCCCGGTCAGCGCGTCGGCGAGCGACCATTGGGTGGGCGTGCCGCGGCGGCCATAAAAGAGGCCGTCATCGGGCTTGCGCCCGGCCGCGCGCAATTCGGCCACGCTGTCGTAGAGGATGGTCGAAGCGCGCCAGACCGGGGGATTGACGATCCCCCGGCCGGCGACAGATTCGTGGCGGCCGGCCGTGACCAGCCGGGTTCCGGGTTTCAGGCGTTTGCCGTCGTCGTCTCGCATGCGGGACCGATCGCCTTTTCGGTGTCGGGGAGCAAGCCCCACTCGCTCCACGAGCCGTCATAGAGCGACACATCCTCGCGGCCGAGCAGCGCCGCGCCGAACAGCACGACCGCCGCCGTCACCCCGGAACCGCAGGTCGTGACCAGCGGCTTGGCCGGATCGACCCCGGCCGCGTCGAACGCCGCCCGGATCTCGTCCTTCGTCCTGAAGGTGCCGTCGGCATTGAGCAGCCGATCGAACGGCAGGTTCTTCGAGCCCGGGATATGGCCCGATGCCAGCCCGCGCGGATCGCCCTCCTCGCCGGTGAAGCGCTTCGCCGAGCGGGCGTCGACCACCTCCTCCGCGCCGCTCGCGACATTGGCCTTCATCTGGGCGAGATCGCGCACCGCTGCGGAATCGCGCCAGACGGTGAAATGGCGATGGCGCAACGCGACCTTGCCGCTTTCGAGCGGGCGGCCCTCGGCGGCCCATTTCTGCAGGCCGCCGTCGAGGATGGCGACCTGATTGACCCCGAACATGCGGAACATGAACCAGGCGCGTGCCGCCGTGCGATGCGGGCTGTTGTCGTACAGCACGATGCGGCTCCCGTCGCCGAGGCCCAGCGACTGCATGCGGCTGGCGAATTTCTCGGCGCTGGGCAGCATGCCCGGCAGGCTCGACGCCTCATCCTTCAGATTGGCGAGATCGAGGTAGACGGCGCCGGGGATATGGCCCGCCTCATAATCCGCCTGGGCATCGCGCGCGGGGTCGAGCGCGAAATAGGTCGCGTCGACGACGCGGAGATCGTTGGCCCCGAGTTCGTTCGCGAGCCATTCGGTCGAAACCAGCAGATCCATCATATCCTCCATCAACAGGCACATATCGCCATCGCATATCTGCGCGGACGAATCGATTTACCCGGGGAGGCGTTTCTTAATTATGTCGTAGCGCGCTTGATTGCAAGTATATTGCGAAAATAACTTATCGGCCGCAATTTTTATATAGCAATGGCGCTCCGCGACGGGCTCGGCTAAGGGCCCGCCATGTCCCAGCCCACGCTTCACCTCGGCAAGACCAGCGCGCTGCCCGCATCGCCCGAACAGGCCGTGCTCGATTATGTTCCCAATCCGCGGCCCGGCAGCCTCTATCTGGTGCGCTTCGCGGCGCCCGAGTTCACCTCGCTCTGCCCGGTGACGGGCCAGCCCGATTTCGCGCATCTGGTGATCGATTATGCGCCCGGCGACACGATCGTCGAATCCAAATCGCTCAAGCTGTTTCTG
>SCUQ01000315.1 GCA_004297635.1 Rhizorhabdus sp.
CAGCGGGGTGCCGACCTGGCCGGTCAGCACCACCAGCGGGATCGAATCCATCAGCGCGTCGGCGATGCCCGTCACCGCATTGGTGGCGCCTGGCCCCGACGTCACCAGCGCCACGCCCGGCTTGCCGGTCGATCGCGCATAGCCTTCGGCGGCATGCACCGCGCCCGCTTCATGGCGGACGAGAATGTGGCGGATACGCTTCTGCTTGAACAGTGCGTCGTAGATCGGAAGGACGGCACCGCCCGGATAGCCGAAGACGACCTCCACACCCAGGTCGTTCAGCGCCTGGATCAATATGTCGGCTCCACTCAGCTCGGCAGTCATGGTCTGTCCCTCTTGTGCGCCGCAGCGCTTCGATGAAGCCGCGTGCCCTAAATGCAATAAATTATGCTGTCAACGCCATTTCACGTAATTTAATTACTATTTCATCGGCTTTGTTGTCATCGAGTTGCGATTCGTGGCGCGGCCATGCGGCGGGAAGCTGATGCCGGAACCAGGTATATTGCCGCTTGGCATATTGGCGGGTCGCCGCCTGTGCCTTCGCGACCATATCGTCGCGATCGGTCAGGCCGTCGAGCCAGTCGATGATATCGCGGACACCGATCGCGCGCATCGCCGGCAGGCTGGGATCGAGTCGGCGGGCCCGCAGCGCCTCGACCTCGGCGATGGCGCCCTGCTCGATCATCGTCTCGAACCGGTCGTTGCAGCGCGCATGCAGCCAGTCGCGCGGCGGCAGCAGGATGGCGGGCACGACATGGATTCGGTCGGCAATGCCACCCTGACGGTCTTCCTGCCATTGCGACAGGGTCCGCCCCGTCGAGCGGACGACTTCCAGGGCGCGGGCAATACGGGTGATGTCGAGCGGGTTGAGCCGGGCGGCAGCGTCCGGATCCTCGCGGCGAAGCTTCGCAGCGGCCTTTCCCACCGGCATCGCCCGCACTTCGGCGCGGATCGTGGGATCGATCTCGGGAACCGGCGCTATCCCATGAAGCAATGTACGCAGATACAGGCCGGTGCCGCCGACGATGATCGGCAGCTTGCCCGCGTCGTGCGCCTGATCGATCTCGCGCCGCGCATCGGTGGCCCAGTCGGCGGCCGAGCAGGCGTCCGCCGCGTCGCGATAGCCGAACAGCCGGTGGGGCGCGCGGGCCGTCTCGGCATCGTTGGGCCGCGCCGACAGGATGCGAAGATCGGCATAGACCTGGCTCGCATCGGCGTTGATCACTACCCCATCGGCGATTTCGGCAAGGCGCACCGCCAATGCGGACTTGCCGCTAGCGGTCGGCCCCGCAATAAGCGCGACCGGATTCTTGGTTTTGTTTGCCGCGATGTCCGGGCCGGCGGGGGTATCCGCCTGCTCCGAAATCGCTTTTGACGGGGAAATGGTCTTGTTCATCGCCACGCTGATAGCATCGGACAAGCTCGACGCGGGGGA
>SCUQ01000316.1 GCA_004297635.1 Rhizorhabdus sp.
CTTGCGCTCGGGCTGATCACCGTCCTGTTCGGCGGCCGTCAGCTCTGGATCGCCCGGGGCGGTCGGGCGGTGCCGGCGCACCGGCTGCCCGACTGGATCGGCGCGCTGTGCGGCTTCGGCTCCGGCCTGACCAGCCAGATCGCGCATGCCGGCTCACCCCCCTTTCAGATCTACGTTCTTCCACAGCGGCTGGAACGCGACGTCCTGGTCGGCACCACCGCGATCTTCTTCGCGCTGGTCAACTGGATGAAGGTGCCGGCCTATGCCGGGCTGGGCCAGTTCACGTCCGCGAACCTGACGGCGTCGGCGGCACTGATGCCGGTCGCGATCGGATCGACCTTCGCCGGCGTCTGGCTGGTCCGCAAGGTCGACCCCGGCCGCTTCTATGCGATGATCTACTGGCTGACCCTGCTGCTCGGTACGAAGCTGCTCTGGGCCGCGATCACCCGATTGCTGGGATGGTAATATGTCGGCCTGGCGGCGGCCGGCGAAATTCGGCTGCCGCCGCCGCACAGCCGAGGTACATGCCGACAATGTCCGACGAACAGCGCCTGATCGACAGCCTCCGCGCCATCGCCCGTCACCCGGCCGCGCGCGGGCTGGCGGACGACGCGGCGGTGCTGCCGTCGCCGCTGGGCCGCGACCTCGTCCTGACCCACGACATGCTGGTCGAGGGCGTCCATTATCTGGCCGGCGATCCGCCCGGCGACGTCGCGTGGAAGCTGCTGGCCGTCAACCTGTCCGATCTCGCCGCCAAGGGGGCCGAGCCGATCGGGGTGCTGATGGGCTATGGCCTGACCGGCCGACCCGGCTGGGACGATGAGTTCATCGCCGGGCTGGCCCGCGCGCTCGATCATTTCGGCGTGCCGCTGCTCGGTGGCGACACCGTCGCCCAGCCGCACGGCGACGCACGGGTGCTGGGGCTGACCGCGATCGGGCAGGTTGCGCCCGGCGGCGCCCCCGACCGCCGCGGCGCCCAGGCCGGCGACCTGCTGGTCCTGACCGGGCCGGTCGGCGATGCCGGGATCGGGCTGGCGATGGCGCGCGGGGAGATCACCGGGCCGCGCCGGCTGCTCAAGGCCTATCGCCTGCCGATGCCGCGCCTCGCCGAGGGGCGTGCGCTAGCGCCGCTCGCCCATGCGATGGCCGATGTCTCGGATGGCCTGCTGATCGATGCCGGGCGGATCGCCGCCGCCTCGGGCCTGGCGGTGACGATCGATCTCGACGCGGTGCCGCTGTCGGACGAGGCACGCGGCTTCGGCGAGGATCGCGCCGCCCGGCTGGCGGCGGTCACGGCGGGCGACGATTACCAGCTGATTGCCGCCGTGCCGCTCGATCGGCGCGCGGCGGCGGAGCGCAACGGCGTGGTCGTCGGGCGGTTCGAATCCGGTACGGGCCTGCGTCTCGTGGACCGGACGGGACCTGTGCCGCTCCCCGCCACCCTCGGCTATGAGCATCGCGCCGGCTGAATCGCGCGCCGCCGCATGGCGGGCCGATGCCGGGCTGCGGACCGCCGCTCGCCCCCGAAAAACGGGCACTTGCGGCCAGCCCGCAACACAGACATACAATGCGGCCACGTGTCGGGGGACAAAAGGGGCGGAAAAGCTCGGTCTCGGCGCTTTTGGAGTGATTGAGGGGGCGCCAGGGGGAAGCTGCCGGCCCGAAAATCACTGCCTCATGGCTGGGGCGACCTGTTCGGAACAGGACGGGCGCTCCGGAAAGCGAAGGGAGTTAGGATGCTGATCACTCAAATTGCGATAGGCTGCGGCCTGATCGCCATATTATACGGGCTGTTCACCAGCCGGCAGGTTCTGGCCGCCTCGGCCGGCAACGAAAAGATGCAGGACATCGCCGCCGCCATCCAGGAAGGCGCGCAGGCCTATCTCGGCCGCCAATATCGCACCATCGCGATCGTCGGCGTCATCGTCGCCGCCCTGGTCTTCTATTTTCTGGGCCTGACCTCGGCGGTCGGCTTCGTCATCGGCGCGCTGCTGTCGGGCGTCGCGGGCTATGTCGGCATGAACATTTCGGTTCGTGCCAATGTCCGCACCGCGGAAGCCGCGCGCACCAGTCTGCAGAGCGGTCTGACGGTCGCATTCCGGGCGGGCGCCGTCACCGGCGTGCTCGTCGCCGGCCTGGCGCTGCTCGCGATCGCGGTCTTCTACTGGTATCTCACCGGCCCGCGTGGCCATGCCCCCAACGACCGGGTGGTCATCGATGCGCTCGTCGCTCTCGCCTTCGGCGCCTCGCTGATCTCGATCTTCGCGCGTCTCGGTGGCGGCATCTTCACCAAGGCCGCCGACGTCGGCGCCGACCTCGTCGGCAAGGTCGAGGCGGGCATCCCCGAGGACGACCCTCGCAACCCCGCCACCATCGCCGACAATGTCGGCGACAATGTCGGCGACTGCGCGGGCATGGCGGCCGATCTGTTCGAAACCTATGTCGTCACCGTCGGCGCCACCATGGTGCTGACCGCGCTGCTCGTCGTCGGCGATGCGGCCTGGATCGGCAAGCTGATGTCGCTCCCGCTGCTGATCGGCGGCGTCTGCATCATCACCTCGATCATCGGCACCTACATGGTCCGCCTCGGCGCCAGCCAGTCGATCATGGGGGCCCTCTACAAGGGCTTCTTCACCACCGCGATCCTTTCGATCCCGGCGATCTACCTGGCCGTCCAATATGTGCTGGGCGATCTCACCGCGCCGATCGGCGTGGCGGGGATGAGCTTCCCGGCGATGCACCTCTTCTATTCCGCCCTCGTCGGCCTGGCCGTCACCGGCCTGCTGGTGTGGATCACCGAATATTATACCGGCACCAACTACCGTCCGGTGCGCTCGATCGCCAAATCGTCCGAGACCGGCCATGGCACCAACGTCATCCAGGGCCTGGCGATCAGCCTGGAATCGACCGCGCTGCCCACGATCGTGATCTGCGTCGGCATCGTCGTCGCCTATCAGCTCGCCGGCCTGATCGGCATCGCCTTCGCGGCCACCGCGATGCTCGCGCTTGCGGGCATGGTCGTGGCGCTCGACGCCTATGGCCCGGTCACCGACAATGCCGGCGGCATTGCCGAAATGGCCGGCCTCGACGAGAGCGTCCGCGTCAAGACCGACGCGCTCGATGCGGTGGGCAACACCACCAAGGCGGTGACCAAGGGCTATGCGATCGGATCGGCCGGCCTTGCCGCGCTGGTGCTGTTCGGCGCCTACACCACCGACCTCAAGCTCTACTTCCCCGATCTTGCGGTCGATTTCTCGCTGAG
>SCUQ01000317.1 GCA_004297635.1 Rhizorhabdus sp.
GTGCGCCGTCGCCTTGACGTCGGCCTGGCACGGGGTCGGATCGCCCGACGGATGGTTGTGGACGACGATCAGCGCGGTGGCGCCGAGCTCGAGCGCCCGCTTCAATATTTCCCGTGGATAGAGGGGGGCCTGGTTGACGGTACCGCGCGCCATCACCTCATCGCGCAGCAGACGGTTGGTCGAATTGAGGAACAGCACCCGCAGATGCTCGATCGCATTATAGGCCATGCTGGCGAACAGATAGTTGGTCAGCGCTTCGGAGGTCGACAGGATCGGCGTCTGGCCGAGCTGGGTGCGCAGCGCGTGCAGCATCGTCACCCGCACCGCGATCAGGAAATCGACGACCTGGCCGTCACCGGGCAGGCAGGCGTGGAGCTGCGCCGGCTCTGCCGCGAGGATGGCCGGAACGCTGCCGAATTCGTCGAGCAGCTCGTCGATGATCGCACCGACCTGCGCGACGCCGAGCGGCGCCAGCAGCCCCTCTAGTACCGCGCGGCATTCTCCCTGCGGGTCGACGCCTGGCGCCGCCTGTGATTCCAGGTTCCGTAGGCCAGCGTGCCCATCATCGGATAGGCCCAGAACTCCGCCGCGTTGGCGTAGGCCAGTGCCGCCACCGAGCGGTCGACGAGCGTGGCCAGATGAATGGTCACCGCGATCAAATGGAAGGATGTTACCCATAATGGCCAATATCTGTCGCTATAGAGGGCAAGATTGACGAGTGCGGCGAGCATCATCAGATCGACGAGGAATATGCCGGTTTCGGGCTTGTCCCATGTCGGGTTGAAGGTCGTCGCCGCGACGATGGTCAGGATAGTGGCCGCGACCAATATCATCGCACCGGCCCGTTCCGGCCATCCTCCACACCAGGCCGCATAGCTGCAGACCGGGATAAGCACGGCGAAGAACAGAAGCTGGAAGAGCAGGGTAAGCATGGTTCGACCGAATCATAACAGCATTTCCCGGTCAATAATTCATCCATGCGAAGCCCCGCGCTTCGCTCCGCTTTTCCGTCAGGCGGCAGCTACCTCGCTCAGGTGGCGTACCTGGTTCTCGAAGGGCTTGCCGACGCCGCCGCCGAAGGAGACGGTGCGGAGGCCGATATTGTCCTTGGCGGCGTTCAGCTCGCGATGGCTGGCGATGATCTGGGCACGGGCGCGAACCAGCGTGGAGAAGCTCTCCGCCGCATATTCCAGCGCTTCCTGGCCCACTTCGCAGGCAAGCCCTGCTTCGACGCGGGCAGTCGGCATATAGCCGGTCAGCTCGGCGGTCTTGGCGATGGCGACGTCGATCGCCTGCTCGGCGGCGAACAGACGGTCGGCAACGTCCTGGGCGACGGCACGGCGCTTCAGAATGGTCTCGCGATTGAACATATGCTGCTCCCTTCGCGCGGCCTGTCCCGGGCCAGCGCGTCCCTGTTCGAAAATAGCGAAGGAACGGAGGTATTAGACCTGCAGGAGACGCTTCAGCGCATCCAGGCCGGCAAGAAGCCCGCCAAATGCAAGGGCCGTGGCTATCGCGATCGTAACGATCCAGCCCAGCCTCTGCACGATATTTAGGTCATTACGCTCCCTTCCCGGCGTGGGGATCGGAAGGTTGACGAAGTGGCCGCCGGTGGCTGCGAAGGCCGGGGTTCGGAACGCAATCTGTTCCTCCCGTACCGCGCTGCCCTGAAAGCCGTTCTCACCCTGCCGTGTCCCGATGCTGTCGGACAACCCAACAGTGGCACGAACGGGCGGGGGAGCAACGTGCGGCGATTGATATACGGCTGATTGATATGCCGGTTGATAGGCGTCCGGGCTCTCGTAGCGGGCCAGGATTCGGGCCGCTTCGAAACGGTTCGCGACACCCAGTGCCTGGATCGCCATGCGCAGCCGCTGGTCGACTGTATGGGGGGAAATGCCCAGTTCGCGGGCGATGTCCTTGGACGAAAGATGCATGAGAACCATGCGCAGGCAGATGCGCTGCGCCTCGGTTAGCTTCTCGATGCGATCCGATTCCATGGCGCTCATCATATCGCCAATCCTCGACTGTGTAAAACCCGACGCTGCAGACAGGATGCGCGTTACCCGTGAAGCAATGGTGACAGCGAATCGGATACCCCCCAGCCGGGCGCGATCGGTCCACGGGCGCAATGAAAAAACCGTGCGGCCGGAAGCGTTTCGACCGAGCATTGCGATCGGCCGCCAGCCCCCCTAGGCTCCGGCCATGGCAGCGGGGGACCATCGCCCAAGGGCGCGAATCGCGATCGTCGGGACCGGCTATGTCGCCGATCTCTACATGGCGTCGCTGCGCGGCTTCCCCGGACTCGAGGTGGTCGGTGCGTTCGATGTCGCGCCGGGCCGTCTCGCCGCCTTCGCGCGCCACTGGTCGGTGGCGGCCGCGCCCGACCTTGCCGGGCTGTTCGCGGCCAAGCCTGACATCCTGCTCAACCTCACCAACCCGGCGGCCCATGCCGACGTCACCCGCGCCGCGCTCGAGGCGGGGCTCCATGTCTGGAGCGAAAAGCCGCTCGCGCTCGATCTCGACGAGGCGGAGGCGCTCGTCGCGCTGGCCGGGGCGCGCGGGCTCCACCTCGCCTCCGCGCCCTGCAGCCTGCTCGGCCGGTCGGCGCAGACCGCGTGGCGCGCGATCCGCGACGGGCGGATCGGCACGCCGCGCCTCGCCTATGCCGAGCTCGACGATGATTTTCTGCCGGCCGCCCCGCACGGGCGCTGGCGATCGGCCAGTGGCGCGTGCTGGCCGTCGGCCGACGAGTTTCGTACCGGCTGCACCCTCGAACATGCCGGCTATTATCTCGGCTGGCTGATGGCGATGTTCGGGCCGGTGCGCCGGATCGTCGGCGGTTCGGCGCGGCTGCTCGACCAGGGGCAGACCGGCAGCGGCCATCATGCGCCCGATTATGCCTCGGCCAGCCTGTTCTTCGATGCGATGGTCGCGCGGCTGACCTGCTCGATCATCGCGCGCCATGATCATCGGCTGCGGATCTTCGGGGACGTCGGCGTGCTGGAGGTCGATGAGGCCTGGGCCAATGGTGCCGCGGTGCGCGTGCGGCGGCGGCACGTGATCCGGCGGCGGCTGATCAACAGCCCCTTCGCCCTGAAGGTGCCGGCGGCCGGCGATGGCCATCCGATGGTCGGGCGACGGGGGGCCGCGTCGATGAACTTCGCGCTGGGGGTCGCCGAAATGGCGCTGGCGATCGCGGCGGGCGCGAGATCGGA
>SCUQ01000029.1 GCA_004297635.1 Rhizorhabdus sp.
CGGGAGTCAAGGCTAAACCCTCTCCCGCAAGCGGAAGGGGGACGTAGCGGCTCACCCCTTCGACCGTTGTTCGATCAGCCCTTCGAGGATCGTCAGCGGCATCGCGCCTTCGAGCAGGACGTCATGGAACTGCCGGATGTCGAACCTGGCACCCTGCAGCGCCTTCGCCTTCTCGCGCGCTCGGATCCAGCTCATATGGCCGACCTTGTAGCTGCACGCCTGGCCCGGCCACACGCAATAGCGGTCGATCTCGCGCTGCGAGCGCGGCTCGGCGAAACCGGTCTTGTCGACCATATACGCGGTCGCCTGCTCGCGGCTCCAGCGCTTGTGGTGCAGGCCGGTATCGACGACGAGCCGCACCGCGCGGAACAGGAAGCTCTGCAGAAAGCCGGCACGGCCGAGCGGATTGTCGGCATAGACGCCCATCTCGTCGGCAAGCTGCTCCGAATAGAGCGCCCAGCCCTCGATATAGGCACCGAAGGGCGCGTTGCGACGCAGCATCGGCAGGTCCTTCGCCTCCTGCGCTAGGCTGATCTGGAGGTGATGGCCGGGGACGCCCTCATGATAGGTCAGGCTCGGCAGGCCGTAGCGCGGCCAGTCTGCGGTGTCCTTCAGGTTGATATAATAGATCGCGCCGCGCGAACCATCGAGCGCGGCCGAATTATAATAGCCGTTGGGCGCGCCGTCCTGGATGAAGGGCGGTACCCGCTTCACCTCCAGCGCCGCCTTGGGCAGGGTCGCGAAGGCCTCCGGCAGCTTGGCCTCGATCACCTTCACCAGCTCGTTGATATAGCCGATCAGGTCGGCGCGGCCGGCATCGGTGTTGGGAAAGAGCTGCTTCGGATCCTTGTTGAGCGCGACCAGCCGTTCGCCCACGCCACCTTTGGTCATGCCCTGCGCCTTCAGGATCGCGTCGATCTGCGACGATATGTCGGCGACCTGATCGAGGCCCATCTGGTGGACCTCATCGGGCGTGAAGTTCGTGGTGGTCGCGTTGATCAGCGCATCGGCATAATATTCGTCGCCCTTCGGCAGGCGCCAGCAGCCGGCATCATGGCTGGCGGCCTTGCGCAGCGCCGTCACCAGCGCGATCTGACGGTCGAGCGCGGGGAAGACCTCGCCCGCGACGATCTTCTCGGCCTCGGCGCCCCAGTTTCCGGGAATCCCTTTCGCCCCGGTGCGGCGGACCACCGATTCGACGAGCACGGTCTGCGCCGCGGGCTTGCCGCGCAGCGCCCACAGCTGGCTGAGGGCGATGTCGAGGCAGAAATCGGGCGCGAAGGCGCCGAAGCGGACATCGTCCTGCTGGAAGCGGGTGGCCTCGTCGAGCACACGCGCGAATTCGCGCAGCCGCGCGACATAGGCATCGGCGTCGGCCTTCGTCTCGATCACATGCTGCGAATCGAGGAAATCCGGGATGCCATAATGCGGACCGCTGAGCTGGGAGATCGCATAGGGGACATAATAAGCCGCCGAGCGGCCATAGGGATATTTGCTGCCGCCCTTCGTCACCTGTTCGAAGATGTAGACGACCACGTCGTAATTGAGCTGCTGGCCTGGCGACAGCGCGGCGCGGTCGAGCCGGCGCAGCGCGGCGAGCGACGCCTTGTCCTCGGCGAGGACGCGCGCCTGTTCGGCCTTGCTGTAGCCGTCGAGCTTCGATTTCGCGGCCGCGCGGGCGCCCTTGTCGAGGCCGAGGCCGGTCGCATATTCGGGGCTGTCGTCGAGCTGGCGCTGGAAGAAGCTCTCGACCATCGTCGCGAGCTGCTTGTCGGCGGCATTGCCGGCGGCGGCGGCCTGCGCGACGCGGGGGAGTGCCGCGGCAAGAAGGGCAAGGCCGGCCGAACCGATGAATTCACGTCTGTCCATGTAGGTGAGTCTCCGGTGGAGTTATGGCGCGGAGACTATCCACCCGCTCGCGAGAGGCAAGGCTGTATTAGGGAAAGAAGACAGCGGAATCCCGGATCACGTCCGGGATGACGATTAGGACAACGGTGTTCTCAAGAGGCTCGAAGAGGCAAGCGCGTGCAGCGCGTCCGAGCGATAGCGAGGGAAGCCAAGCCGAGCGGATGCTCGGCGCCCGGCGCCTGAGGGCTCAATCAAAGAAAGTGGGAGGCTTCTGTTGCCCGGTGCCTCCCGAACCGCTGGATTCCGCTTCTGTTGCCCGGTGCGGACCGAACCGCGCTAAGCCTTAGTAACGTCGTCCGTGAGGACTAGGTTACGCGGCGATCGCGAGTGCTTCGTTATCGTTAGCACTTGTGAGTTTGAACGGTTTTACGGCTCATTCAGGCCGGGCAAAAACATCGCCTTTGAACACACGTCGATCCTAGTTCGGCCCCGTCAGGAACCCCGTTTCCGGGCCTTCTGGTGGAGCCGCCGGGTACCGCCCCCGGGTCCGCTGCATCTATTATGCGACATCATTTATCACCATAGCCGGGCGAACCCGGCACAACCGATATAGGCGCACGGTTCGCGGATTTGAAGGGGTTGAATCGGTCCGGCATCCTGAACCTGGTTCAGCATGACGGACTTCGAGGCCGACCGCTCAGATCGGAAGAGCGTCG
>SCUQ01000318.1 GCA_004297635.1 Rhizorhabdus sp.
GTGCGCGGCGTCCCGTCCCGTCAGCATCTTGCCGTTGAGCAGCAGACGATCGCCCGGCTTCCAGCTCGCGACGATCTCGGGCGTCAACGTGTCGAGGTCGACCTTGATCGCTTCCTTGGACGGGGTCCACTGCACCTTCGGCCATTCGTCGAGGCTCGGCGGCTCCAGATAGGCCGGGCCCGATCCGTCGAGATGGAAATGCGCGTGACGGGTCGCCGCGCAGTTCGGGATCATCGCCACCGGCTTCGACGCCGCGTGGGTCGGATAGTCGAGGATCTTGACGTCCAGGATCGTCGCCAGCCCGCCCAGGCCCTGCGCGCCGATGCCCAGCGCATTGACCTTGTCGAAGATTTCGATGCGCAGCCGTTCGATATCGTTCTGCGGGCCGCGCTGCTTGAGCTGGGCCATGTCGATATCGCCCATCAGCGATTCCTTGGCCATCGTCATCGCCTTTTCGGCGGTGCCGCCGATGCCGATGCCGAGCATGCCGGGCGGACACCAGCCGGCGCCCATTTTCGGGACCATTTCGAGCACCCAGTCGACGATCGATTCCGACGGGTTGAGCATGGCGAATTTCGACTTGTTCTCCGAACCGCCGCCCTTCGCCGCCACCGCGACCTCGACATGATGACCCGGCACCATCTCGACATTCAGCACAGAGGGGGTGTTGTCCTTGGTGTTCACCCGGCCGAAGGCGGGGTCCTTCAGGATCGAGGCGCGCAGCTTGTTCTCGGGATGGAGATAGGCGCGGCGCACGCCTTCGTCGACGACCTCCTGCAGGCTGCGCTCCGAATCGAGCATGCACTGCTGGCCCCATTTAATGAACACGGTGACGATGCCGGTGTCCTGGCAGATCGGGCGGTGCCCCTCGGCGCACATCCGGCTGTTGGTCAGGATCTGGGCGATGGCATCCTTGGCCGCCGGCCCCTGCTCCGCCTCATAGGCGGCGCCGAGCGCGCGGATATAATCCATCGGGTGATAATAGCTGATATATTGGAGCGCGTCGGCGACGCTCTCGATCAGATCGGCTTCCTTGATGATGACGGTCATGGCCCCGGCTCCGGAAAATGCTGCTCTGTGGCCAGCGGGCATAAACGGCCCCGCCCCGCCGGTCAGCCAAAAAATCGCTCTTCTCTCCGATGGAAATAGTAACATTTGTTGCTATATCCATCGACATGCTGAAAACCGACCAGACGATCGAGCCCACGCCGCCGCCCGGCGCCGCCGCCGACTGGACCATCGACCAGGGCTGGGAGGGCTATACGCCCGCCGAGCACGCTACTTGGGACAGGCTCTTCGCCCGTCAGACCGCGATGCTCCCGGGCCGCGTCGTCCCCGCCTTCCTCGAGGGCGTGGCGCTGGCAGGGCTCGACAGGCCAGGCATCCCCGATTTCGGTGCATTGTCCGAACGGCTGATGAAGGCCACCGGCTGGCAGGTGCTGGCCGTACCCGGCCTGGTGCCCGAGCCGGTCTTCTTCGAGCATCTCGCCCATCGCCGCTTCGTCGCGGGCAACTTCATCCGCCGTCCCGACCAGCTCGACTATCTGCAGGAACCCGATATCTTCCATGACGTGTTCGGCCATGTCCCGCTGCTCGCCCATCCGGCCTTCGCCGATTATATGCAGGCCTATGGCGAAGGCGGCCTGCGTGCATTGGAAAAAGGCGCGATTGACCGGCTGGCGCGGCTCTACTGGTACACTGTCGAATTCGGCCTGATTCGCGACGGAGACGACTGCCGGCTCTATGGGGCCGGGATCGTCTCCTCCTATGGCGAATCGATGTTCGCGCTGGACGACCCTTCCCCCAACCGGATCGGCTTCGATCTCAGGCGGGTGATGCGGACGCGCTACCGCATCGACGATTATCAGCAGAACTACTTCGTGATCGACAGCTTCGACGATCTGCTGCGCCAGACGATCGAGACCGATTTCGCGCCGCTATATCAGGAGATCGCCACCCAGCCCGACTATGAACCGGGCGAGCTCGCGCCAGGCGATGTGATCATCACCCGGGGCACGCAGGCCTATGCGCTGGCCAAGGACTGACAGCGACGATATCGACGCGGCGATCGGAACCGCCTAGTCGTCGCCGATCGATGACGGACATGACGAGGACCATGCAGGATCACGCAGCCGCGCCGCCGCGCAATGAGATCGTCAGGCTGATCGAGCTGCTGAACCAGGGGCGACTGGCCGAAGCCATCGCCCATGGCGAGGATCTCGCACGGCGCTATCGCCCGTCGCCGCCGCTCTACAACATGCTCGGATCGGCCAACATCCAGGCCAACCGCCGCGCCGAAGCCACGAAATGGTTCGTCAAGGCGCTCGAGATCATCCCCGACGATACCGACACGCTGTATAATCTGGGAATCACGTCGCAGGAGCTCGGCCGCAAGACCGACGCGATCGAATGCTTCCGCCGTATCCTGCGGATCAAGCCCGAACTCTCCCAGGTCCGTGCGCTCAAGCTGCTGCTCCAGGCGCATATCTGCGACTGGGACGAACTGGCACGGGAGACGGAGGCTCTCGCCACGCTCGGTATGGAGGGTGGCATCGTCTCCCCTTTCACGATGCTGCCGCTGGAGGATCATCCGGAACGTCACCGGATACGATCGGAGCGCTATAGCGCGAAGCTGTTCGGCCAGCCGCCCCTGCCGCCGCCGGAGCGCCCTGCGGCGGAACCCGCCCGCCTCCGCATCGGCTATTTCTCCGCGGAGATACGCAACCATCCGGTCGCGCGGCTGATCGCAAGGATACTCGAACTTCATGATCGATCGCGCTTCGAGGTCCATGTCTATTCCTATGGCCCGGTCCTCGAGGATGAGATGCGCGGCCGCATCATGGCGGCCGCCGATATTTTCCGCGACGTGCCCGGCCTCGCCGAACACGATATCGCCGAACTGGCCCGTCGCGACGGGATCGACGTGGCGATCGATCTGACCGGACATACCAGCTATTCGCGCAGCGGCCTGTTCGCCTGCCGCCCGGCACCGGTCCAGATATCCTATCTCGGCTATCCCGGCACGATCGGGGCTCCCTGCATCGATTATATCGTCGCCGACCGGACTATCATCCCCGACGATCAGACCCGCTTCTACAGCGAAGCGCCGATCTATCTGCCGCATGTCTATCAGGCGCAGGACGACCAGGCCGAGATCGCCGATCCGGCGCCCAGCCGGGCGTCGCTTGGATTGCCGGAACGAGGCTTTGTCTTCTGCGGGATCAACAATGGATACAAGATCCAGCCGCGCCTGTACGACATATGGATGCGGCTGCTGGGGGCGGTCGAGGGCAGCGTGCTGTGGCTGCTGCGATCCAATCCCTGGGCGGAGCAGAATCTGCGCCGGCAGGCCGCCGCGCGCGGCGTCGACCCCGATCGCATCGTCTTCGCCGACTGGAAGCCGCACGCGGACTATCTCGCCCAGTTCCGCCAGGCCGACCTGTTCCTCGACAGCTTCGTCTACAATGCCGGGGCGACCGCCAGCAACGCGCTTTGGGCGGGCCTGCCGGTCGTGACGCGGATGGGCACCGGCTACCCCGCGCGCATGGCGGGAAGTCTGCTGAATGCGATCGGCCTGCCCGATCTCGTCACCACCTCCGACGAGGATTATGAGCGGCTGGCGCTGGACCTGGCGACCAGCCCCGACCGGCTGGACGGGATCAGGGCGAGGCTGGCGGCGAACCGGACGACGATGCCGCTGTTCGACAGCCCCCTGTTCACGCGCCATCTGGAGGAAGCCTATCGCCTGGCCTATCGGCGCTGGCTCGGCGGCGGGCAGCCCGTGCCGATCGACATTGCCGACCTGCGCGGCGCCGCCTGAAACGACAAGGGGCCGATCGCGATGACCGGCCCCTGTCTTTCCGCGATGTCCCGGAGGATCAGGCTGCGATCGGAAGCTCCGCCGCCGCGGCGTCATTGTCGGCGCGGGGCGCGATCGGCCCGGCGTTGGCCGCTGCCGCCGCGCGGACCGGGAAGAGCAGCCGCGAGGCGAGCACCACCAGACCGAGACCCAGATAGACCGACAGAACGACCTTAGGGCTCACCAGCAGCGCGACCGAGAATATGATCCGCAGCCAGTTGGCGTTGAAGCCGAAATCCTGGCCGATCGCCTCGCAGACGCCCAGGAAGGTGTCGTGGCGCCAGAAGACCGCTGTGCTGCTCTGCATCATATTCGTCCCAAATCTCTGGCGGACCGGATGATCCGCGCTCATGCACACCCCTTCGCAGGAGTCATGCCAATTTCGTTTTTTGCTTCTTCCCAATGACTTAACGAGAGACCCCTGGCCGGCCGCCGTCATGCCCTGTGCGGTTCTCGCTAAATATTGGCAAAGCTCACCAGTTCAGCAACCGTTCGACAGCGTCTAATCGGCTTCCGGTTAACCGAAACTGTACGAGCACGCGGCTGGCGCGCGGGTGCCGCCGCGCGGCCCCGATGTGCGTCGGTGCGCGTTGACCGGTTTCCAGGCTGCGACCCGATCGACACCCAGCCGATCGACACCCAGGCGCGGCCGTCGCCACCTCTCCAGCATCCGACGTTCAGGTCGAGCCTGGGGATGGCGGTCATTGCGGTTACGGAGACATTGCATGAGCGGCGCCGAACTCACATTGCCGACCGACCCGCAGCCGAATGTCGCGCCGGTCGCCCCGGACTGGACGGGATATCTCACCACGCGCAGTGGTTTCGAATTCTTCACCCGGCCCGCCCGTCCGGCGGATGAGCATCAACTCGGCCTGTTCTTCGAAAAGGTGACGGCGGAGGATCTGCGCTTCCGCTTCCTGTCGTCGGTCGGCCGGATAAGCCCGGACCAGCTGGAAGCGATGACCGCCTATGACCGCCGGACCACCGAAAATTTCCTGGCCTATGACAAGGACCACATGTCGATCTTCGCCACCGCGATGCTGGCTGCGGATTCCAAGCTGGAGACCGCCGAAATCGCGATCGCGATCCTGCCCGACTACAAGAATCGAGGAGCCAGCTGGACATTGCTCGAGCATATCGCCCGGTTCGCGCGGTCCAGGGGAATAGCGACG
>SCUQ01000319.1 GCA_004297635.1 Rhizorhabdus sp.
CGCCATAGCCAAGGCCGGTGACGACCGCCCTGCCCCTGGTATCGGTGACGATCTCCTCACCCCCCGATCCCGGCATCGAAACGCCGGGCACCGGCTCCTCGTCGCGATCGAACCGGCCATTGCCGTTCCGGTCGAGAAAGGCCTGGAACGCGGCATTGCCGCCGGTCGCGGCTCCCGGCCGGTAGAAGCCATAGCCGCCGCCGAGCGGATTGGCGACGAGGCTGAACGCGAGCTGCAGGCCAATCCGCCAATCGTGGCCGGGCCGGCTATATTGCCCGTCGAGCGACAGATCGGCGAAGGATAGCCGGCGGATCGCCGACAGCTGGATGGTGGTGTCCTTGTCGCCCTGAAAACTCTGCCCGAGTCCAAGGCGCAGCGCGCTGCTTTCGGACAGGTTACGGTCGGCCGTCACCGACAGCGCCCGCAGCTTGGTGCTCGGCAGCAGTTCATAGTCGAGCGATGCCCGAAGCTGCCATTGGAACATGGCGAAGGACGACACGGTCAGCAGGCCCGAGAGCCGATTGGAGACATTGCCGATCGCCGGTTCGGACCGTTCGAAGTCGAACCCGGTCGAAACATAGAGCCCGCCGATCGGGCTGGACGCGCGGAGCAGGCCGGACCAGTTGCGGTCGCCACGGGCATATTGGTCGCGCGTCACCCGCAGCGACATCGGCACGTTGAGACCGAAGAAGGATCGCAGCTGCCAGTCGAGGTCCACCTCGCTGGATCGGGAGAGCGCGCGCCCGTCGCCGCCCCTCGGGATCGTCTCGTCAACGAAGCCGCGGCGATATTCGGAATGGCGCACCACGGCCGATACGCTCTGCATTTCGCCGGCCAGCGCCACGGCGGCGGCGGTCCCGCCCTTGTCGTCGCGCGCGACGTCGATCTGCGTCGCGATACCGCGCACCGACGTGCGCACGCCGGCGGTACCGATTTTACGGGAACCGAGGCCGGTCGGCGAATAGGTCGCGACGCCGCCGGCGAGGGTGATATTCTCGGTCAGGCCATAGGCCAGACTGGCCGTGACCCGCAGATCGCCTACGCCGGGACCGGTGACGAGATTCGAATCGCGCGAGGACAGGTCGATCACCGTGCGTTCCTGCTGCGCCGCCCCCACGTCCAGCACCAGCTGGCCGGGCTCGAGCTGCCCGCCGCCGACATTGACCACGCGGACATCCTCGGTCCGCTCGCCGCGCGGGCCATAAGCGACGATCCGGATGATGTTGATACCGCGCGTCAGCGGCACATCGCGGAACTCGTAGCGCCCCTGCACCGGCGTCGATTGCCCGCTGCGCAGCACGTCGTTGACGTACAGCTCGACGTCATAGCCGATCGGGAGTTCGCCGCGCAGGTCGATCCGTCCGAACACGCTCGTCTGGGCGAGCGGCGCCGTGCTCAGCGAAACACCGCGCCCGCCCAGGCTGCGCGCGCCGAGCGACAACGCGGGCGTATAGATGTCGCCGGCCGAAATGCGGCTGATGCCCAGGGGTCCAAGCGCGTGGCCATCGGCATCCCGCCGCTCGAGCAACACCCGCGCCGTAACCGGCTTGCCCTTCTGGTCCGATCCGACGAAGCCCTGGAAATTGCTGAACAGCAGATCGCCGCCCGCGCGCACATCGTAGCGATAGGGATAGTTGGGCGTCCGCTCCTGGGCGCCGGCCTCCAGCGAGACATCGAACGACGGCAGGGTCAGGAATTTCGGCGACGAGCGTACCTTGTACACCTCGTCCCGGGCCGCACCGCCATCGCCAAGCCCGCGCAGCCGCGCGAGACGGTCGAGGCGGGACTGGATCGGCAGCGGTTCGCGCGCGGCAAGCTCCAGCCGCAGGGCCTGTTCGTCGAAACTCACGCGAACCGGCAGCAGCTTCTCCAGCAGCGAAGCGCGGACGAAGATGTCGTTGGCACCGATCACCATATCGCCCGGGATCAGCAGCTGCGTATTCCCGTCGACCCGGATGATGGCATTGGCCCGGTCGGCGACCACCGAGCGGCGTGCCTGGCCGATGGTCCCGACGATCCGTTGCTCGCCGATCTGGATATTGATGTCGACATCCAGAAGGCGCGACAATTCGCCGACCGGGATGAGCAGCCCCGCCGGGGACGCATAGACGCCCAGCGAGTCGGTGACGGTCAGCCGATCGAGCATCACCTCGACCAGCAGCAGATCGTCATCACGAATGAGATCGACGTCCGGCTCGATCAGGTCGAGCACCGGGACGCGTCCTATGTCGGTCGTCTGTGCGCGTATCTCAGCGGATGCGGACGCGACCAACAGCGAAAGGGTTGCCGCGAGGCGCGGTCGCCTCAAGGTGCCGCGAGGGAGACCTTGCTGAGGACCTTACCCGGCGACGTATCGTCATCGCGGAACTCGATTTCGATCTGTTCGCCCGACGCTGGTATGCGCGTCAGCGGGATCTTCACCTGCCGCCGATCGATTTCCGGATAAACGCCGATACCGCGCATCGCGCCGATCGGCTCGTCCCCCCTGCCCCTGCTCCCCCTCACTTCAAGATCGCCATAGAGCGAATTCGCTCCCTGACGCACGAGATCGAAATTCAACACTGCGGTTCGAACCGGTGCCGATCTTCCGTCGGTCGAGATAGTGTCGAAGCTGATCTTCGCGCCTTCGATCGCGGCGCGCACGTCCACCGGCCCGACCCGCAGAATCACCGGGATCGAGATCGCCAATACCGAATTGATGCGGAACGATAGTTCGCCCTCGCTGCGGCCGGCGGCCTGCTCCGCCGTCAGGCCGGTATCGGCCGGCGGAATACCGGTCACGGTCAGGTGCGAACGATATTCGCCTGGCGCGAGATCCGTGCCTGCCCCGGCGCGGATGCGGATCGCCTGGCCGCTGCCCTGCGCCACGCGGATACGGCGTGGCGTCACCACCAGATAGGCCTTGGCAGACTTAAGGCGGGCCGCCTCGGGCGATGCGGCCGCATCCGCAACCGGCACGATCTGCCCATCGGGCAACATCACCCGGTCGATCAGCTCGACCGTATAGCCAGCGGCTGCGCCGCCGGGCGTGCCGCCGGTTCCGACGGAGACCGTCGCCGACTTGCCAGGCCGATCGAAGGTGACTCGCTTCGGGTTGAGGTTGACACTGCCGCCACCGGCCGCCGCCACCGGCGCCGGCTGGGGCGCCTCCTGTGCCTGCGCGATGGCACTCGTCATCAGCATCGCCAGGGCCGTCAGCGTGCCGCCTCCAACCCGCCGGCATCCGCCACGCCGCTTCATCATGCTGTCATTGGCCATATGTCTGCATCATCCCGAACAGGCCGGCGGCGTGCCGCGTGCGCCCATATTAGTTATACTGGACCGCAACTATCAACACACCGGCATAATCGCCCGCAACCGCCGATGCTGTCGGCTGTATCTCGCCGCCGACATCAAACGCCAATGCCCCCGAACCATTGGCCGTGGCAAGCAGTCTCGTGCCGCCCGTGCCCCCGACCAGGCTGTTCACGGTGCTGAATTCGACTTCGCCGTCGCCGCTGACGCGCAGCAGGGAAACGGTTTGCGGCACCGCGATCGAGATGATCTGGTCGCGATCGCCGATGATCGTGAAGCTCGCCTGCCGGGCATCACCGCGGCTGATGACCTGCGACACCTGGCGCTCAACCGATTCGGTACCGATCCGGACATTCTGAAGCGCCGCGGCCCCGGTCGGCGGTGGCAGACTTACCGCACCGGCGCTCGCACCGATATTGGTCATCAACGGCAAGGACACCGCGCCGATCACCATGCTCTGATCGGTCACCGCATTGCCCGGCTCGACGATCGTCACGCCGCCATTGGTCGTGGCGTTCTGCTGGGCCCAAAGCGGCACGGCGCCCGTAGCCAGGGAGGCCACGAACGCCGCAATCGGAAAGAGCTTCGCCAATCGGCCCACTACACGCTCCGCAGCCCGGTGGGCCTTTCGGCCCACCCATGCCCCCAGATACGAGAACGGATCAGTTATAGGCGACGGTGGTGGAGAAGGAACCGCTATAGTTGCCGCTGACGGTGCTGTTCGAAATGGTGAAGTTACCGCCCACATAGAGCGTGCCGTCACCCGAGAAGTTGCCTGTGCTGCCGATCGAACCGGTCAGCGTGTCGGTGGCCGCTTCCGAGACGAGGTTGACGGTGATGTTGTTCGAACCGCCGTCGTTCATGACGAAGCTCGCGGGAACCGTGATCGCGATCGTCTGACCGCCTTCACCGGTGACGGTGTAGGACGCGCGCGTCTTGGAGCCGCCGGCGACGA
>SCUQ01000320.1 GCA_004297635.1 Rhizorhabdus sp.
CATCATTGTCTTCCCCGCCATCGACCTGAAGGGCGGCCAGGTCGTCCGCCTCGCCGAGGGCGATATGGCGCGGGCCACCGTCTATGGCGACGATCCCGCCGATCAGGCCCGCAAATTCGCCGAAGCCGGCGCCGAATGGCTCCATGTCGTCGATCTCGACGGTGCCTTCGCCGGCAAGGCGGTCAATGCCGGGGCCGTCGAGGCGATCCTGAAGGCCTTTCCCGGCAAGGTCGAGCTGGGCGGCGGCATCCGTGACCGCGCCGGGATCGACCGCTGGCTGGGCCTTGGCGTCGAACGTGTGATCATCGGCACCGCCGCGCTGCAAAATCCCGATCTGGTCAGGGAAGCCGCGCGGGAGCTGCCCGGCAGGATCGTCGTCGGCGTCGACGCGCGCGACGGTTTCGTCGCCACCCATGGCTGGGCCGAGGTGTCGACGGTGAGCATCACCGATCTCGCCGATCGCTTTGCCGATGCCGGTGTCGCGTCGCTGCTGTTCACCGATGTCGGCCGCGACGGGCTGCTGAAAGGCTGCAATGTCGAGGCGACCGTTGCGCTCGCCCGCCACGCCTCGATCCCGGTGATCGCGAGCGGCGGCGTCGCGAGCATCGCCGATATCCACGCGCTCGTACCGCATGCCGCCGATGGAATCGAAGGCGTCATCACCGGCCGCGCGCTTTATGACGGGCGGCTCGATCTGGCGGAAGCGATCCGGGTGGCGAACGCCGGGGATTCGCGCGGATGACGGTCCGCGTCCGCGTCATCCCCTGTCTCGATGTCGCCGGCGGCCGCGTCGTCAAGGGCGTCAACTTCGTCAATCTGGCGGATGCGGGCGATCCCGTCGAACAGGCGCGGGTCTATGACGCGGCGGGGGCCGACGAGCTCTGCTTCCTCGACATCACCGCCAGCCATGAGGGGCGCGGCACGATCCTCGACGTGGTCGCGCGCACCGCGGCGGTCTGTTTCATGCCGCTCACTGTCGGCGGCGGGGTGCGCACCCCCGAGGATGCCCGCGCGCTGCTGCTCGCCGGTGCCGACAAGGTCGCGGTCAATTCCGCCGCCGTGGCGCGGCCGGAACTGTGCGCGGAGATGGCCGAGCGGTTCGGCGCGCAATGCGTGGTCGGTGCGGTCGATGCGCGCAATGTCGGCCCCGGCAAATGGGAAATCTACACCCATGGCGGCCGCAAGCCGACCGGCATCGACGCGGTCGAGCATGCGAAGCGGCTGGCCTCGCTCGGCGCGGGCGAGATCCTGCTGACCTCGATGGACCGCGACGGCACCCGCGACGGCTATGACCTCGCGCTGACCCGCGCGATCGCCGATGCGGTGTCGGTGCCGGTGATCGCGAGCGGCGGCGTCGGCAATCTCGACCATCTTGTCGAAGGCGTCACGAAGGGCGGCGCCAGCGCGGTGCTGGCGGCGTCGATCTTCCATTTCGGCCGGCACAGCGTGGCGGACGCGCACGCCGCGCTGAAGGCGGCGGGGCTGCCGGTAAGACACTGATTCCTCCCCGGCACGGGGAGAGGGAGCGCGCAGCGGTGGGGCGCGTCGCCCCATTTCGCTCGTTGCGTCCAGCCTCGCTCCCCCTCCACCATGCTACGCATGGTCCCCCTCCCCATGCCGGGGAGGATAGGGTTCACTTCATCAGCACCAGTTCTTCGGCCATCGACGGATGCAGCGCGACGGTATCGTCGAACTGCGCCTTGGTGAGCCCGGCCTTCACCGCGATCGCCGCCGCCTGGAGGATTTCGGGGGCGTCGGGGCTGATCATGTGGATGCCCAGCACCACGTCGGTTTCGGGATGGACGACCAGCTTGTAGAGCGAGCGTTCGGATTTGCCCGCCAGCACGTTGCGCATCGGGCGGAAATCCGATGTGAAGATCTTCGGCGCGCCATATTGCTCGCGGGCCTGGCGCTCGGTGAGGCCGACGCCGGCCATCGGCGGGTTGCTGAACACCGCGCTCGGGATATTCGCATAGTCGACCCGGTGCGGCTTGCCGCCGAACAGCGTGTCGGCGAAGGCCTGCCCCTCGCGGATCGCGACGGGGGTCAGCTGCACCCGGTCGGTCACGTCGCCGACCGCGTAGATCGAGGGCACCGACGAGCGGTTGTCCTCGTCGACGATGATCGCGCCTTTCTCGTTGATCTCGACCCCGGCCTTCTCCAGCCCGAGCCCCTCGATCTTCGGGCTGCGGCCGATCGCATAGAGCAGCAGATCGGTGTCGCACTTCTCATGGTCCTTGAAGTGGACGCACAGTGTGCCGTCCTCATTCTTCTCGACCTTCTCGAAGCTGGCGTTGAAGATGAACTCGATCCCCTTCTGGGTGGAAATCTGGAACAGCCGGTCGCGAATCTGCTCGTCATAGCCGCGCAGGATCTGGTCGGAGCGGTTGACCACCGTCACCTTGCTGCCCAGCGCATGGAAGATCCCGGCGAACTCGTTGGCGATATAGCCGGCGCCCGCGATCACGACGCGCTTGGGCAGTTCGTCGATATAGAAGACCTCGTTTGAGGTTATGCCATGCTCGGCGCCGGGAACCTGCGGCACGACCGGCCAGGCGCCGGTCGCGATCAGGATATATTTGGCGGTGACGGTACGGCCGCTGGCCAGCGTCACCTCGTTCGGCCCCGAAAGCGTCGCGCGCTCCTTGAAGATCTCGACCTTGTTGTTGTCGAGCGTGTTCGTGTAGAGCCCCTCGATCCGGTCGACATCGGTGTTGACGTTGTCGCGCAGCACCTTCCAGTCGAAGCTCGTCTCGCCCAGCGTCCAGCCGTAGCGCGCCGCATCGTGCAGGTCCTCGGCGAAATGCGATCCATAGACGAGCATCTTCTTCGGTACGCAGCCGCGGATCACGCAGGTGCCGCCGATGCGATGCTCCTCGGCAACGGCGACCTTCGCGCCATAGGCGGCCGCGACCCGCGAGGCGCGCACCCCGCCCGATCCCGCGCCGATCACGAACAGGTCATAGTCATAGTCGGCCATCGGCGCGCTTCCTTCAGGTACGGTTGATCGGCGCCGATATGGCGATGCGACGCGCCAACCGCAAACCGATGTTATCGGTCAGAGTGATCGAAGAAAGGCTTCGTCGCCACCGGAAGGCTCATCGCATCGCGCCGGAACGGCCGAAACGGCACCTCATTTGGGAAAGACCGGTACGAGGCCCGCCGCGAAGGCGATCCGCACCGCTTCGGCGACGCTCCGGACGCCGAGCTTGTCCATCAGATTGGCGCGGTAGATTTCGACGGTGCGGGGGCTGATATCCAGTTCGAAGGCGATGATCTTGTTCGCCTTGCCGTCGATCAGGCCGAGCAGCACATCCTTCTCGCGCGGGGTGAGCCGATCGATGCCGTCGCGGGCCGACTGGATCGCACTCGCTTCCCGCTCACGATCCTCGATCCGGGAAAAGCCGTTGGCGAGCGCGTTGAGCAACATGCGGTTGTCATAGGGCTTCTCGATGAAGTCGATCGCGCCCGACTTCATCGCTTCGACGGCGATACCGATGTCGCCCTGGCCGGTAAGCAGGATCGTCTCGAAGCGACCGTCCAGCTGCTGGAGCTTGAGCAGCACATCCAGCCCGTTCATCCCCGGCATGTTGAGATCGAGCAGCACGCAGCCGGCCTCCAGGTGGGCCAGCTGATCCAGAAAGGCCTCGCCCGATGCGAAGGACCGGGTGACGAAGCCCCCCGCCACATCGAGCAGCACCTCGACCGAGTGGCGCAGGGCATCATCGTCATCGACGACATAGACGTTCCGGCTGCTCACGCTGCATCCTCCATGACCGGCAGGGTGAAGCGGAAGGTCGCCCCCACCTCGGGCGATGCGGCGGCCGAAAGCTGCCCGCCATGCGCCTCGATGATCCGGCGCGATATCGCGAGGCCGAAGCCCAGCCCCTCGCGCTTGGTGGTCGCAAAGGGACTGAACAGACGCTCCAGCATCTCGGGCGCGATGCCCGGTCCGGAATCCCGCACTTCGATCTCGATCAAATTATCTCTCGCCATCTTGGTTGATATGAACAGCTCGCGGCGGCCGCCATCCTGCGCCGCCATCGCATCGGCGGCGTTGCGGATCAGGTTGACCAGCACCTGCTGGATCTGGATGCGGTCGCATAGCACGAGCCGCGTCTCGCTTTCGAAATCATAGAACAGGCGAATGCCGAAGCTGCTGCTGTTGAACAGTGCCAGCGCCGCCGCCTCGCGGACCAGGCTGGTCAGTCCTTCGCCGCGCATGTCAGCCTCCCCGCGCAGGATGAAGGCACGCAGTCGCCGGATGATCTCGCCCGCGCGCGATGCCTGTTCGCTGGCGCGGTGGACGGCGTGGCGCAGCCGTTCCGGGTCGGTCCCCGCGCCTGCATCGAGCATCAGGTCGACCGCACCGAGAAAGTTCACGATCGCCGAGAGCGGCTGGCTCAGCTCATGGGCGAGCGCGCCCGCCATCTCGCCCATCATGCCGAGCCGCGAAACCTGCGCCAGATCGTTGGTCAGCCGGTGGAAACGCTCCTCGGTGGCGATGGTCGGCCGCATGTCCCGTCCGAACACGACATAGATGCGGGCGCCCTCGACCAGGGCATCGCCGACCACGAAGGAAATCGGCATCGTCTCGCCATTCGCCCGGCACACCCTGACCGGCACCGGCCAGCCGCGATCGGCCGCCGCGGTCTCCTGCAGAAACTCGCGATGGATCGCTTTGCGCGCGCGCTGGTCATCGATCAGATCGGCGAGCCGCGTGCCGATCAGCGCATCGGGGGCATAGCCAAGCATCTCTCCGGCGGTGGCGCTGCACGCGCGCACCACGCCGCGTTCGTTGCACACGAACATCGCATCGGGAACGGTCGCCAGGATCGCCCGCCGTTCCGCTTCCCCGGCGCGCAGCGCCTCTTCCCCCGCGCGGCGCTCGGTGACGTCGAGATGGGTGCCCAGCAGCCGGATCGGCCGGCCCGCCTCATCGCGTATGATCCGCGCCCAGCCTTCGGCGAACCGCTGCATGCCATCGGCGTGATGGAAATCGAAATCGAAGTGCAGCCGGTCCTCGCCGCTCCCCACCGCGCGTTCCACGAGCTTGCCGATCTGGCGTGCATGCTCTCCCTGCCAATGATCGGCCGCCGCCCCCGCCTCCCCGCCGAAGAAGCGGTCGCCGGCCGTGGTCCAGATCGTCCGCCGTTCGATCAGGTCGACTTCATAGATGAAGATGCCCTGCACCGAGACGGCGGTGGCCAGCCGCGCTTCGCTGAGCCGCAACGCATCCTCAGCGCGGCGCTGCTCGGTGATGTCCGTCACGGACACCACGGCCGAATAACGGTCGCCGCCATGCTCGAACAGGCGGACGTTGCCGCCGATGATCAGTTCTCGACCGTCGCGGTGGCGTTCGACCATCTCCTGGGACAGCGAACCGCGGCTTTTGAGGGTCTGCCACAATTCGGCGGGCGGCACCGACGTCTGGCAATGCAGAAGCTCGACCCGCTTGCGGCCGATCGCCAGGGCCTTCGGCCAGCCGTAGATCGCTTCGCAACCTCGGGACCAGTGGCGGATGATGCCCTGACCGTCGACGATCATCACCGCCGCCACATCGGCCGCGTCCATCAGTTCGCGTCGCGCCAGCGTGGGCGCAGCCGGCATGGACGTGCGCCACGACCAGACCATCACCCCGCCCGACGCCAGCCCTGCGAGGATCATAGCCGTGATCATCACGGCATCGCCAACGCTGAAGGGCGGCGCCATATAGGCGGCCTTCACCATCGCCGCGACGATGATGATCGCAAACAGCGCCGAAAGACCAATGGTCCGGCGATCGAGAGCCAGCCGCGGCCAGCCGCGCTGCGTGACATGTTCGGCCCGCGTCTGCGTATCCCCCCCTTTCGGGTGCAAGCGGTGACGTGACCTGTAGCGTAGCACCGACGTAAATATCGGAAAAGTTGCAGATATACGGCCTTGAAGCGCCGCCGCTGCCGCTCTAGCGTGAGCGGTCGCACACCGCCGTCAGGCCTGCACGTGCCAGGATCTTCTGGGCCTGGTCGAGGTGGAGGCGTTCCACCATCTCGCCACCCACGCTGATCGCACCCTTCCCGGCATTCGCGGCGTC